>DATHPY010000465.1:0-6451 GCA_035483315.1 Puia sp.
TGTAAATCGGGGCTTTTTTGTTGCCTGTCTGTACTGTGATTTTTATGATTTATCTGACTAACCTGATCGTAAGTTTTGATTATCAAAAAAATCAGATCAATCACACAAATCATAGTTCAGACAAAAGCTCAATAGAATTTCAACCGTACAAGAGTGTGACGCAACGATGTTGGTCAAAAGACTAATGCAAGAAACAAAAAAATAAGATAAGAAAATTGTGAATTATACTAACGATAATGAATAACCGTAAATTAAATTCCCCTTTAGGGGACGGGGATGTATGAAAAAAATAGAAATCAAAACAGAATTTAAAAAGATACTTTCGGATGTGTACACACCGGTTGGAATTTACCTGCGTTTACGCGACCGTTTTCGTGATACGATTTTATTAGAGAGTACAGATTATCATGTTGCCGAAAACAGTTATTCTTTTATTGGAATTAACGCGATTGCCGGAATCGAAATCACCGACATAAAAAATATTGAATTTAAATTACCGGCACAGCATCCTGAAAAAGTTGCGATCAATAATAGCAATGATGTGCCGCGCTTATTATGGGAATTTATGCAGCGCTTTGATGTAGAATCTGCAAAGGAAAAAACGGTGCGCACGACGCAGGGGTTATTTGGTTACACAACATTTGACGCGGTTCAATTTTTTGACACGATCAAGCTGTCAACTGCCAACAGTCAACCGTCTGCCATTCCGCTGATGCGTTATCGGTTATATCAGTACGTTATAGCGATCAATCATTTCAAAGACGAATTATTTATTTGTGAAAATAAAATTGCAGGATTAGAAAGTGAAGTTGCCATTGTGGAATCGCTTATTAAAAGTAAAGATGTTCCGGCTTATCCATTTTCTCATAAGGGAAAAGAAATTTCGAACATGACCGATGATGATTATATGGAAATGGTGAAAAAAGGAATTGCAAGTTGTTATCGCGGAGATGTTTTTCAGATCGTATTGAGCAGAAGATTTCAGCAGAGTTTTACCGGTGATGAATTTAATGTGTACAGAGCTTTGCGCAATATCAATCCTTCGCCGTATTTATTTTTCTTTGATTACGGAGATTATAAATTGATGGGTTCTTCCCCGGAATCGCAATTGCTTATTCAAAATGGAAAAGCGGTTGTTCATCCAATTGCAGGAACTTTTAAAAGAACGGGTGATGATGAAATTGACCAGGAAATGGCAGAGAAATTATTAAAAGATGCGAAAGAAAATGCGGAACATGTTATGCTTGTTGATCTGGCAAGAAATGACCTGAGCAGGTTATGCGAAGAAGTTTCGGTTGTGCATTACCGTCAGGTTCAATATTATTCTCACGTGATACATTTGGTTAGTGAAGTTCAGGGTAAAGTGGCGAAAGGCACTAATCCGTTTGAGTTGCTTGCTGTAACATTTCCGGCAGGAACATTGAGTGGTGCGCCAAAGTTCAAGGCGATGAATTTGATTGACACGTGTGAACCAACTGCACGCAGTTATTATGGCGGTTGCATCGGCTTTATGGGTTTTGATGGAAGTTGTGTTCATGCAATTATGATAAGAACTTTTTTGAGTAAGCGAAACACTTTGTATTACCAGGCCGGGGCAGGCATTGTTGCTGCGTCGCAGCCGGCGAGTGAATTGCAAGAAGTGAATAATAAATTAGGAGCGTTGAAGAAAGCCATGGAAGCGGCAGGAGAAATTTAGTTCATAGGTGATAGTTGATAGTTCATAGAAGACAGGCATGAATTATCAACTATGAACCATTAACCAACCAAAAATGAAAATACTGGTGTTCGATAATTACGATTCTTTCACGTATAACCTTGTGCATTTGGTGGAAAAAATTTTGCATGAAAAAGTTGACGTGTACAGGAATGATAAGATCGAATTGGGAAAAGTAAAAGAATATGATAAAATTATTTTGTCGCCCGGACCAGGGGTTCCTGAAGAAGCAGGACTAATGTTGTCATTGATAAAAGAATACGCGCCCACGAAATCCATACTGGGCGTGTGTTTGGGGCACCAGGCAATTGGAGAGGCATTTGGAGGCAAGTTGATAAATCTTTCTACAGTTTATCATGGAGTGGCGACGCCGGTGAAGATTATGAACCGTGAAACGAAAAATGTGAAAGATATCTCGTCTTTCACATCTCACGTCTCACGAAAAAATTTATTCGAAGGGCTCTCAGATAGTTTCGAAGTTGGTCGTTATCATTCGTGGATTGTCAGTGACGAAAATTTTCCAGAAGAGCTTGAAGTAACAGCAAGAGATGACAACAATTATATCATGGCTTTGCAGCACAAAAAATATGATGTGCAGGGAGTGCAGTTTCATCCGGAGAGTGTGCTAACGCCGATGGGAGAAAAGATAATGAGAAATTGGTTAAAATAAAATGTATGAAAAAAATTCTGCAATATTTATTTGAGTACAAAACTTTGCCACGGGAATTGGCGAAGGAAGCGCTCATGAATATTTCCAAAGGAATTTATAATGAGAGCGAAATTGCTTCTTTTATAACGGTATTCCTTATGCGTAGTATTACTATTGATGAACTGCAGGGGTTTCGTGATGCGTTGCTTGAACTTTGTGTTCGCATTGATCTGAATGGAAATAAAACAATTGATATAGTCGGCACCGGCGGCGACGGCAAAAACACTTTTAATATTTCAACGCTTGCCTGTTTTATTGTTGCAGGCACTGGACAAAAAGTTGCGAAGCATGGAAATTACGGAGCGTCGTCTATCAGCGGAGCATCAAATGTAATGGAACAGTTGGGATATAAATTCAAAAACGATAAATCGCAATTAAAGAAAGAAGTTGAAGAAGCGAATATTTGTTTTTTGCATGCGCCGTTGTTTCATCCGGCATTAAAAACTGTTGGACCGATAAGAAAGGATTTGGGAGTGCGCACATTTTTCAATATGCTTGGACCGATGGTTAATCCTGCATTTCCGCAGTTTCAGTTGGTTGGCGTTTATAATTTAGAGATGGCAAGAATTTACAATTATTTATTGCAACAAACCGAAGGTACATTCACCATTATTCATAGTCTGGATGGTTATGATGAAATTTCATTGACCAACGATACAAAAGTTATTACGAATGAAGGAGAAAAAATAATGACTCCTGAACAATTAGGAAAACGCATGGTGGAAGCATCTGATATTTATGGTGGCGCAACGGTTGAAGAAGCAGCAAAAATATTTTCAAAAATTTTGCATGGTGATGGAAGCTGGGCGCAAAACTCGGTCGTGCTCGCCAATGCCGCGATGGCGTTACATTGCACCGGTAATTATAAAAATTACGATGACGCTTATTACGCAGCCGTCGAAAGTTTAGACAGCGGAAAAGCAAATCAAGCGCTACAAAAATTAATCACTTTGCAATGAAAAATGAATAATGAACAATTGAATAAATCATAACAATCATTCAAATCACAAAAATCACAGTTCAGACAATTGAATATTTTAGAAACGATAATAGAAGAGAAGAAGTCAGAAGTGAGAAGTAAGAAGTTAGAAGTTAAGATCTCTGACTTGGAGAAAAGTGATTTTTTTGATCGTGAAACTTTATCCTTAAAGAAATCTTTGCTTGATGAAACAAGAACCGGAATTATTGCAGAATTCAAAAGAAGATCTCCATCAAAAGGAATTATTAATGGGAATGCGGATGTTGTTGAGATTACTTCTGCTTATACAAAAAATGGTGCATCAGCATTGTCAGTTTTAACAGACGAAAAATTTTTCGGCGGAAGTTCGGACGATCTGATAAAAGCAAGAGTAAATGAAATTTCTATTCTACGAAAAGATTTTGTGATTGATGAATATCAAATTATGGAAGCCAGATCAATTGGCGCAGACGCAATATTATTAATAGCTGCATGTCTATCAGCGCAACAAGTGAAAACTTTAGCGAAATTTGCAAAAAGTTTGCAACTGGAAGTTTTGCTCGAGTTGCACGCAGAAGAAGAGCTGGAACATATTTGTGAGGAAACTGAAATTGTAGGAATTAATAATCGCGACTTGAAAACATTTGCAGTAGATATTGAAAGAAGTTTGAAAATGGCTGAAAAAATTCCTGCTGATAAAATTAAGGTTGCGGAAAGCGGGATAAGTTCAGTAGAAAATATTTTGTTGTTCAAGCAAAATGGTTTTGACGGATTCCTTATCGGTGAAAATTTTATGAAAGCAGAAAATCCAGCGATTGCATTTGCCTCATTTGTAAACAAATTAAAAGATCACTCCTCTTCAGGGGAGTAAGGAGGGGCACATGAGGGTAAAAGTTTGTGGCATGACTCAACTTGAACAAGTAAAAAAGCTTGACGAGATGGGTGTTGATTTTGCCGGATTTATTTTTTATCCGAAATCATCGCGTTATGTCGCCAGGCATTTGAGTGGAGATAAACTAAAAAAAGAAAAATTGCATTTGGGAAAAGTGGGTGTGTTTGTTAACCCGGTTTATGAAGAAGTAATGAAACAGGTCGATGAATATGGATTGGATATGGTGCAATTTCATGGTGATGAAACACCGCGGTTTTGCGAGCGTGTTGCGAATTATATTACGGTTGTAAAAGTTTTTCGCATGAGCGCTGACGATCCGGTTGACTGGATCATAAAACCTTTTGAAGATTATTCCGACATGTTTTTATTTGACACAGAAGGTGCAGGTTATGGTGGTACAGGAAAAAAATTTAATTGGGAAATGTTGAAGAATGCGGCGATCAATAAACTGTTTTTTTTGAGCGGAGGTATTGAGCCAGGAGATACGGAAAAGCTAAAAACATTTGCTGCTGAGCCGGTATCAAAAAAATTATTTTCAGTTGATATCAACAGCAAGTTTGAAACAAGTCCGGGTGTAAAGGATCTGAATAAAATAAAAGAGTTTGTTGAGAAGTTAAAAAGTTGATTTGACAGGGAAAAATTAATTTAAAACCAATCAGGTGAATCAGCAAAATCAGGCTAAAATCACAGTTCAGATAAGAACAGCTTTAGAAAATGATCTGCAGCAGATGTTGGAAATATACAACGACATCATTGCAAACACAACAGCAGTGTTTCAATATGACCCGCATACTTTGGAAATGCGGAAAGAATGGTTTGCTCAAAAACAAAAAGATGGATTCCCGGTTTTTGTTGCAGAAGAAAATAATGAAGTAGTAGGATTCAGCACCATTGGGGCTTTCAGGAATTGGCAGGCGTATAAATATTCTGTCGAAAATTCTGTATATGTAAGAAGTGATCACCGCGGAAAAGGAATTGGAAAATCATTATTGAAAGAAACAATTGACGCAGCAAAACAAATGGGTATGCACACGATCATTGCAGGAATTGATGCAAGCAATGAAACGAGCATCGCCATGCACAAGCAATTTGGTTTTGTTGAAGTGGCTCATTTTAAGGAAGTAGGTTACAAATTTGACAGGTGGCTTAACTTAAAATTTTTGCAATTGATGATCGACGAAGTTGTCTGAACCTGGATTTGTGAGAACTGCAAACGTTCGACTAACTCCGGCATGAATGCCGAGGATTTAAATTGGATACATGTTGCCGTCAGTAAATCGTTCAATAGAAAGAATTGGTACGGCACAAGAGTCCGCCAGTTGGCGGAACGATGCTTAATAATAATTCTGTCGTCTGGAACAAAAAAATAAAAAATAAAATTATCAGCGGGTAATGATAAACAGAAAAATCTCTCTTAATAAAGGCACATACAAGCAGCCGAATATTTTCGGGTATTACGGAAATTTCGGCGGGGCATATATTCCGGAGATGTTGCACCGGAATGTGGAGGAGTTGCGTGAAAAATATATCAATATAATGTATGAAGAATCTTTTCAAAAAGAATTTCATGCATTGCTGAAAGATTATGTGGGACGACCATCACCGTTATATTTTGCAAAACGGTTAAGCGATAAGTACAACACAAAAATATTTTTAAAGCGTGAAGATCTCAATCATACCGGTGCGCATAAAATTAATAATGCGATCGGGCAAATTTTACTTGCGCAGCGGCTTGGCAAAAAACGCATCATTGCAGAAACTGGTGCTGGTCAGCATGGAGTTGCCACCGCAACAGTTTGTGCCCTAAAAGGAATTGAATGTGTTGTGTACATGGGTGTAAAAGATATTGAACGGCAGGCGCCAAATGTTGCACGCATGAAAATGCTTGGCGCAACAGTTGTGCCTGCAACAAGCGGAAGCCAAACGCTGAAAGATGCTACCAACGAGGCTATCCGCGATTGGATAAATAATCCTGCTGACACGTATTACGTAATTGGCAGTGTAGTTGGACCTCATCCCTATCCTGATATGGTTGCGCGTTTTCAAAGTGTGATCAGTGAAGAAATGCGTTGGCAGTTAAAGGAGCAAACAGGTAATGAATTGCCTTCGCAAATTATTGCGTGCGTTGGTGGCGGCAGTAATGCAGCTGGAGCGTTCTATCATTTTCTTGATGACTTA
>DATHPY010000466.1:0-5590 GCA_035483315.1 Puia sp.
TTCACACGACATTGCATACGAAGGTTCCAGCTTTTTCCAACATGACCTTCCTTGCAATTTGTTTCAAATTGTTGCAGTTCATCCAACGATATAAGATATGGTCCGACTGCGGTTGCAAAATCTTTTCCTTTTGCTGGTCCAAGATTCAATAACATTTCTTCCATCTGCAATTGTCGCGCGCTCATATCATTCATGATCATTAACCCAGCAATATATTCATCAGCATCTTCAGCGCGAATATTTCGTCCGGGTTTGGAAATAACAATTGCAGCTTCTAATTCAAAATCCAGTTTTTCAAAATGATCGGGCATACATTTTATTTCGCCTGCGCCTTGAATGCTACGATGATTGGTAAAATAAAAAACGGGATACTGATCAAACTCAGCGAGCATTTCTAATCCACGGTTGTGCCGCGCTGCTGCGACATGCTGACGAAATGCATACGCATCGCGGCAAGATGATGGAAATGGAATGGGTGATAATAGTTGAACTGAATCAAACGGTATTCCTCTTTCTAAAGAAATATTTCCTTCGCGGATAGCAATTTCTCCGGCTTGCACTGTTGGTAAAAAATCATCCCAATAATTTAAAAACATGTGCATGTTTCCCGGAAGATCCGGATGGATGATTTCCATATTGAATAAAAGCCCATCAACTAAAATGGCTAACTGATCATGTTCGTCCTGCAGGTAAGAAACTAATTTCATGTAAGCGTTTTTTTAAAAGCGGGTAAAATTAGGGAATAAGTATGAGCTATGAGGTAGAAGGTAAAAGGCACAAGGCGTAAGGTTTGTGTATGTAGGACCATCGTTCAATAGTAGCATTTCAGATGAACGGATTGCGACGTAAGAATGCTTAATAGAATTACTAAAGATAGGCACATAAAAAATTAGAAATTAGAAATGGGAAATAAGAAGTTTATAAGGCTGAAAAATAGCGAAAGTTTAACCTAAAGAAAGCGTACATTTAATGGGAATTAGATGTGGATAATTGACCAGAGTTTATTACTTTTACACCCCGCAATTCTATAATGAAATTTGAAAAGATCCATAATAAAGGCCAGGCTACTCTGTTTAAAAACGAATACCTGGAAATGCTTACCAAAACGCATCCACTGGTGATTTGGGGTATGTACCTGCCGGTTATGGTTTACTGCCTGTACCGCAGCAGTACAAGATTTAATTATTCCGCGGAAATGATCGTGCTGGTGTTTTTTGCTGGAATGGCTTTTTGGACCTTTTTTGAATACATCATGCACCGGTTTATTTTTCATTTGGTGGCAGAAAGTGAACGCGCGCGAAAAATTGTTTACGTAATGCATGGCAACCATCATGAATACCCGCGCGACCGTGAAAGATTATTTATGCCGCCGGTTCCAAGTATTATTATTGCATGCGCCATTTTTTCGCTGATGTTTTTGATAATGGGGCAATTTGTATTTATGTTCTTCCCTGGGTTTATATTAGGCTATTTAATGTACGGAACGATGCACTATGCCATTCACGCATGGAACCCACCGTTTAAATGGTTAAAACCTTTGTGGCGAAATCATCATCTTCATCATTATAAAAACGATCACCGCGGATTTGGTGTAAGCACTACACTTTGGGATCGTGTTTTTGGAACCATGTTCGATCTGAAAAAAGAAAAAGAAGACAAAGAGAAAGTGAGAGAACTGATGTTCAAATAACAAACGTTTTTTACACCGACATGAATGTCGGCACTAGTTGAAACCTTCTTTATTATCAATTGTCGTTTTTTTTGTTTCCTGCATTTGTAATTCTATTAACCATTCTTGCGTCGCACTCTTGTGCAGAATAACTCTATTCAACTCTGTACCATAACCGATAAATTACTTTATATCATTGCGAGAAATTCTTCACCATTTTTCTTCATCTGAATTTTCTTTTTTGCCGGTTGATTTGAATTGTTCCCGTGTTTTTATTTTTTGTAGTTGTCGTTCAATAATTAAATCAGCAATAACAAATGCTGATTCTGCATTTTCTTTTAATAGTATTTTTAATTTGGCTTCGCTTACATCAACTCTGTATAGAACATTGATCAGCTCTTCAAAATTATTATTAATAAGATCATTGATATGAGCGATCAATTTCTCTTTTATTTTTTCAAAAGAGATCTTTGTCGCAAGATCGATCTGCAGATCTTTTTTCAGAGAATCAATTAATAATTCTTCATTTTCCATGATGTAAATTTTTGCCACAGAGAACCGCAGAGAATCTTCTTTGCATCATTGCGTCTTTGAATCTTCTTTAATAATTTTCGAGAACTCCCAATGCAAACAATGCAAAATCATATTTCACCGGATCGCTCTCATCCAATTTACGCAAATGTGATGTGAGTTCCAATGCTGTTTGCCAGTCTGTTTGTTTACGCGTTATTAATCCAAATCTTCTGGCAACGCGCGCAACATGAAGATCAACCGGACAAATCAATTGCGAAGGAGAAATTTTTTTCCAGATGCCAAAATCAACACCACGATTGTCTTTTCTCACCATCCATCTTAAAAACATGCTCAATCTTTTGCAGGTTGAATTTTTTTCGGGCGAGGCAATATGTTTGCGTGTTCTGTATGGAGCATCTTCAAGCGAAAAAAAATAATTGTAGAAACCGGATAATCCAGATTCGATCGTTTCATCTTTTTTATTCATCCATTTTGTAAAAGCTATTTCGAGAGATTTGTTTTTTGAATAATGAAATTTCAAAAACTCTATAAAGTATAAAAGATCAGTTGTATTAAATGTTCTGTGTTTAAAATGCAATAGTTTTTTTAGATCAGATGCTTTGTGATCAATGCAAAAATCATGTGGCGCATTATCCATCAAGTTCAGTAACTCTTTGCTTTTTTTAATAATTGTTGTTCGGTTTCCCCATGAAAATATAGCTGTAAAAAATGCAGCAATTTCGATGTCCTGCTTTTTTAAAAATAGATGCGGAATAGAAATAGGATCATCCTTAATAAAAAAAGGCTGATTGTATTCATCAACCTTTTTATCGAGAAATTCTTTTAGATCCTTTTGATTCATCCTTACTCGAAAAATTTTTTAGCCAATTGCCTGTTGCAGATCTTCCAGCAGATCATCAATATCTTCAATACCCACGCTAAGTCTTATTAATGAATCGCTCAATCCGTTTTTCAATCTTTCTTCACGAGGAATTGACGCGTGCGTCATAGATGCCGGATGATTGATCAGTGACTCAATTCCACCCAAACTTTCTGCCAGCGAAAATATTTTTGTTGATGATAAAACTTTTGTCGCAACTTCCATGCTGTTATCTTTTAATTCAAAACTCATCATGCCACCAAATCCACGCATTTGTTTTTTTGCAATTTCATAACCGGGATGGTCTTCAAAACCGCACCAATAAACGCGGCCTATTTTTTTATTCCTGCATAAAAAGCGCGCAACTTTTTCACCGTTTTCACAATGCCGCTGCATGCGGACGTGCAATGTTTTCAATCCGCGCAAAACTAAAAAGCAATCCTGCGGACCCGGAACTGCACCACAACTTTTTTGAATGAAATATAATTTCTCGCGCAGGTCAGCATCATTCAACATTAAACATCCGTGAATAACATCACTATGTCCGCCGAGATATTTTGTTGCGGAATGCATTACAATATCTGCGCCGAGGTCCAATGGGTTTTGTAGATATGGTGATGCAAAAGTATTATCAACACAAACCAAAATATTTTGCTTTTTTGCAAATGCAGAAACGGCAGCAATATCAATAATATTCATTAAAGGATTTGTAGGCGTTTCAAGCCAGATGAGTTTGGTGTTGGTGTTAATAAACGATTTTACATTTTCTGCATGCTGCATGTTTATGTAATGAAACTTTATTCCAAACTTTTCAAAAATTTTTGTAAACATGCGATATGTTCCGCCATACAGATCATTACAAGCGATTACTTCGTCGCCGGGTTGTAATAATTTAATTACTGCATCAGTAGCTGCAACGCCGCTGCTGAAACACAAACCAAATTTTCCATTTTCAATTGCAGCACATGCATCTTCCAAAACTTTTCTTGTTGGATTTTGTGATCGTGCATATTCATAACCTTTATTTTTTCCTGGCGCTGATTGCACATAAGTTGATGTCTGATAAATTGGTGTCATGATAGCCCCAGTAGACGGATCGGGTTCAATTCCTGCATGAATAAGTTTGGTTGCCAGTTTCATATTATTTATCAATTAATTTTCATCAACAAAGATGAAGAAATATTTTATCATTTTGTGTTCGATAATGATACCATTTGTGTACGGTTACGATACAAGATGAGTGGCGTTTTTTTCTGTAAATTTCAATATGTAGTTTAACAGAAACTTAACCGCAAAGATGTAACCCGATGCAACATATCTCAAATGCTGGCCAGGTAAGGGTTTCATTTAAATATACGAATGAAATCGTACATCTTATAAAAAAAATATTTGCTGCGATCATTAACAATTACCCCCGTTTGTACAGAAGTTCTTGACAACCCTTTTTGTGATTGTACTTTTGAGTTGTGATTTTTTATTTAATAAATTTTAAAAGTATAGTCATGAAAAAGAGTTTTTTAACAATTGCGTCAATCTGCGGCATTTTTTTGCTGAGCAGTTTTTATGTAAGTGCAGCTCCTGCTGATGACAATAGCGGAGTAAACGAAAAAGTATTAAAATCTTTTAATACTGTTTTTAGTAATGCAACTAATGTGCAATGGTCACAATTTGGAGATCATTTTTTTGTCAGCTTTGCTCAAAATAATATTACGGTGAGGGCAGAGTATGACAAAAAAGGTGAATTATTGAGCTCACTCCGTTACTATGATGCGCAACACTTGCCTTTGAATATTTTGTGCAAAGTGAAAAAAGAATATCCTAACAAAAACATTGATGTTGTTACGGAAGTTTCAATTCCTGAAGGAATGGCGTATTTAATTCAATTACAGGATGACAAAGGTTGGACAATTTTGAGATCAGATGTCAACGGTGAATTAAGTGTAAAAGATGAATTTCAAAAACCTTAATTAATTACCGATACATTTTGATGCCACCAGGTAGCGCCAGTCAAAGTTTTCAGCCGCATACGCATTATGCGGCTGAATTTTTTTATTTAAGGCAGATGATTTTAAAATGCCATCCTTAATCAGTTGCACTTTTGCTTCATGAATATATTCCTGGAACAAAGAATTTTCCATCCATTTTTTCTGCGGCGGTTCAAAACCAATTTTTTCTTTTCGCCAAACAATTGAATCGGGTAAATTTTCTTTCATGCTTTCTCTTAACAACCATTTTGTATAACCATTATGTATTTTGAATTGTGAAGGGAGCGAAAAAATAAATTGAACAAGATCATGATTCAGAAATGGCAGGCGCACTTCCCGGCCATGCGCCATTGAATTTCTGTCTGCATACCGGAGTAATTCTTCCAATCCCGATTGAAAAGTATCAAAATAAAGAATATCATTTAGCTTAAGGACAATCGGCTTATAAATAGATTGTTTATCGAGATATTCATTTCTGAAATCGTCAGTAATATCAGAAAAATGTGATAATTTTTTTATCTCTTTTTTTTCTAACTCATACGT
>DATHPY010000467.1:0-6469 GCA_035483315.1 Puia sp.
TTGCAATTCTTCATGGTTATTTATAATTTCAGCATGAAATGCCTTCAACTCAATTTTCATTTCGGGATCATCTGCAACCATACCAACAAATTCTCCCGAAGATAATCCTGCAATCTTCGATGGAGGAACTGCAGACTCCAACTGTTGTGAGCGGTTTATCGAAATATCCGAACTGTTGATTGAAAAACTTTCTTTATCCTGCATGATCTTTCCTATGCGTTCGGAAAGTTGTTTCGCCGTCTCACCCATCACCTGCCCGCTGATCACGTTGCCGGTTATATTCATGATCACTTCGGCGTTGTCTCTGCCATAATCTTTTTTTAATTGACTGAAATCCTGTACGGCTAATGTTGTTGCGACCTTATTACTTCTTGCTGTCGCGATCAACGAATCCATATGATTTAAATAGATCGTTGGAAATTCATCGAAGATCAAACTGCATTTTTGTTTTCCTTTTTTATTTACGAGATTAATTAAACGTGCAACATACAAAGACAAAATCGGGCCATATACCATTTGCTTTTGCGGATTATTTCCTGCGCAGATTATTTTTGGTTCAAGTGGATTATTGATGTCAAGTGTGAATTCATTACCAGATAAAACATAATACAAATTTGGTGACGATAATTTTGCCAGCGCAATTTTTGCTGCGCCGGTTTGTCCTTCGAGTTGTTCCATCACATCATTTTCGAGCGCGGTGATAAAAGGATTGATTAGCACTTCTATTTCTTTTTCCGTACGCAGAATTGAAAACAGATCATAATAATCCATTTGCATGAGTTCAATCACATGGGGAAGGGTACAAAATTCACCGTCCTGGTATTTTAGCAAAAACCAAATGATCGCCGTCAAAAAATTGATCGGCGATTCCACAAAAAAATCTCCCTGCCTTTTTATCCACTCCTTATTGATCGCAAGCATGATGGTGCGGGCAGATTCAGCAGCATCCGTAATGTCATGCATCGTTGCCGGGTCAAGCGGGTTGCAACGATTGGCGCGTGTGAGATCATCAAAATCGATAATGTAAAACTTGGGAGCAACTGTATACTTATTTTTATTTTTTAAATAATGATTGTAGACGATCACAGATAAATCATCAAATTTAAAATCATACACAAACATGGCGAACCCTTTTTCAATATGTTGTTTGATGATGTGCTGAATAATAAAATAGGATTTGCCGGCGCCAGGAGAACCAATCACGAGTAACCCCCGAAACGGATTAATGATATTTATCCAGCTCTTTCTTTTTTTATTTCTTAAATAATATTCTGCCGGAAGATTGATGGAATATCCATTGGTGAGTACTCTTTCTTCTTGGGGAAAGGTTTCGTTTTCGTTGTTGAAAATATCATCGCTGTTTAATTTTTGGTGGATGACACGAGACAATAATGTTCCACCCGTGAGAATAAAAATATAGCCAAGCGCAACACTCAACATATAAATTATTGAAGAAACTGTCTGCTCCATTTTAAAATTCAATAATAAATCGCTGCCATAAAAAATAATCATTCCAATCGCGATATAAATAAAACCAGAACGATATTTTAATTTTTCATTTTTTCTTCCTTTTGCTCCAAGAAGTGAAATCCCCAAAAATCCCAGCGCAATGGATTTTGTTTTTACCATCGAACTAAAAAGACCTGTATGGATCAAATTGATGAGGATGCGATCCGTTATTTTTGCGCGCAGGTTCCAATCCGTGAAGGCCGGAAAACAACTATAATAAAAATGCAGTAATAATAAAACGATACTGATCATCCTGGTCATGTCGAGTATCTTTCTTAAACCCTGTTCATTCTCACCGGTATTCATCTCTCACTATTTAAAAAATTTACAATTGATCAGATTGTCGTTTTCTTTTTCGCCTTCTTTTGGAAAATCTTAATTCGATGGGTAAATAATTATTCGTCATCGTAGGACCAATCAGCTCTTGGTTGGTTTGTTATATATTGAACTTGCTTTGACGGGCACTCTAATTTTATTTCCCTTTTCATCCAGCACGCGATAGATTAATCCGTGATGTTTCCATGTTCGTGAATTTTCCGTACCCCGATCAGCCTCCACATTATAGATCCGGAGCACAGCATTTAATTCTGCTAAGGATGTGTATTTGTAATTATAGACAACCTGGTCAAGTGCGTTCGTGATGGCGCGTTTTGTTTCTGATTTTCCATATTGAATTTTTATCGCATTGACTGGTTTTATTTTTTCTGACTCCAATTGCTTTTTGCTTTCCGCCTTGACCAACTTAAAATCATGCTCAATTTCTTTTCGGACTTTTTCTGATTGATTGCGACCGATGTTATGGAGTTCAATTCGTTTTCCATTTGGTTTGATATTGGTAGACACGATATGAATATGCGGATGTCCGGCATCTTCATGTTGGTAGACAAGATAAGGCTGATCGCCAAAACCAATCTTATCCATATATACCTCAGCGATTTTTTGCAAGGTCTCTTTATTTATTTTTTCAGATGCATCAAGATTTAAAGAAACATGCACGCTGTTAACTTTTGCTTTGGTATTGAGCGCGGCAAGGTTTGTCAAACGATAGAGTTTCTGGTAAAAGGTTAAGTCTTCCAGTTCTTTGGGATAGTTCACTGCTGAAATGCATTTCGCTTTTCCATGCTTTACTTTTTGCTCATTATAATTGAGCGCATTATTTAAACTACTACTTGTATGTATCACAGCAACCATTGATCAGCAATTGTGTCCATCTTTTTTTTGATCTGCTCCATTTTCTCTGAGAGCGAATGACTTCCTTTTTCGTTTTACAGAAGCCATGTTTTTATTTCAATTTCTGTATCGCAGGTATGTAGTTTTTTTACAGCCTGGTTAAAATTATTTCCCACATGATTAAGCTCTTTTCTAAGCAGCATCATTTCTTCCATGAACTCATCCAGCGATTTATTTCGGATGTATCCGGTGATCGGTTTATTTAACAATACCTTTCGCATATAATCGCTCATGTCAGGGTATGTCGTTTTTTTTCTGCGCTCTTCTAATTTTTCATATTCCTCCACGCGAAATCTCAATCCCACAAAACGGGTACGGTTCACTTTATTTTCTTTCATCGCCAAATCATTTTCTTTCCGTTATTCTCCCGAAGCGAGTTCCGACGCGGAGGGCGGATCGGTTGTGTTAAACAACCGTACATCTTGCCGATTGCTGCAAAGCTGGAAATTTACACGCGTGAAAATCGTATTCGAAAAAATTTACGGTACAAAAATATTTCGTGAAAAAATAATCATCCTGTCTGAAATCCGAACAGGATCAGTCCCAAATTAAATTTGTGTCAACTTCATGTAAGCAAAAAGAATAGTAATAATTTTACGATCGCTTTAATTTTTAGATTATGACGCAGTCACTTGCTTCACTTAATCCGACCACCCGCTTTTCCAACCGTGTAGAGAACTATGTAAAATATCGTCCTTCCTATCCTGATGCCATTGTTGCCTTTTTAGAAAAAAATATCCGGTTACAAAAAGACCAGCGTATTGTGGACGTGGGTTCAGGCACAGGAATATTTTCCGAGCTATTTTTAAAACATGGATATCATGTAGTCGGTATTGAACCCAATGATGAGATGCGTAAAGCAGCGGAAAAAAGACTTTCGATCTATACTGGTTTTACCAGCAAAAATCATCGTGCGGAACAAACCGGTTTACGCAAACAAAGTGTTGACCTCATCACGGTAGCTCAGGCTTTTCACTGGATGGATCCCGCGCTGACGAAAAAAGAATTTTTGCGCATTCTAAAACCCGGCGGTCACATCGTGCTTGCCTGGAACCTGCGGCTAAAAAATACACCATTTTTAAAAGCCTATGATGCATTGAAATTGCAATTTGGCACCGATTACAAAGCTGCAAAAATGGTCAATGAAGAATCCATTCAATCATTTTATACGCCGATGCTCATGAAGATAGCTTCGTTTGAAAACAGGCAGGTGCTGGATTTTGAAGGATTGAAAGGTCAATTACTCTCAACCTCCTATATCCCACTTCCTGATCACACGGATTATGAACAAATGATCGAACAACTGGTAAAACTTTTTATCGTCCACAACGAAAAAGGATTCGTCCAGATGGTGTATGAGACCAAAGTATATTTCAACGGGTAATTCATTGGCTGCATTAAAAACATATTTTAACTGGAGCACCGGAAAAGATTCTGCGCTCGCTTTATATTATTTACTGCGTGATAAAAATTATTCCATTGAACATTTGCTGACCTCCGTCAATGCGCATCACGACCGGGTGAGCATGCATGGATTGCGAAGAAAATTATTGGAATTACAAATCAGCGCTTTGGAAATTCCGCATGGCACGATCGAGTTACCTGAACAACCTTCGATGGAAGAATATGAAACCTTGATGACAAGAACAGTTCAGCACTTAAAAGAGCAAGGATTTGAATGCGCTGCATTCGGGGATATTTTTTTAGAAGATTTAAAACAGTATCGGGAAAAGCAACTTTCGGCTTTCGCTATCCAAACCGTTTTTCCGCTCTGGAAAAAAGATACGACAGGGTTACTGAAAGAATTTTTATCATTGGGATTCAAAGCAATCATAGTTTGTGTCAATGCTGAAGTGCTTGATCAATCTTTTGCGGGCAGAATTATTGATGAACATTTTATTAATGATCTTCCGCCTGGAGTAGATCCTTGCGGTGAGCATGGAGAGTTTCACAGCTTTTGTTTTGACGGCCCAATATTTAAAAACCCGATGCCTTTTGCCGTTGGCACAACCATCTACCGGGAATATAAATCGCCCAACACCCAGGAAAAGACCGGATTTTGGTTTTGCGATTTATTATGAACTTTATATCAGCCCTTCATCAGCAAATGAATAATATCCTTCCGGTGAGATGATCAAATGATCAAGCACGCTGATGTCTAATAATTTTCCACCCTGTTTAATTTTTTCTGTTAACATTTTATCAGCGTTGCTTGGTTTCAAATTATCGGAAGGATGGTTGTGTACAAGGATGACGGAGCAGGCATTCGCTTTTAATGCAACTCCGAAAATCAACTTTGGATCAGCAACTGTTCCGGCAACACCTCCTGATGACACTTCATAAATTCCAACAACTCTGTTTGCCCGGTTTAGCAGGAGTATTTTAAACTGTTCCTGGAACTCGATCCTATTCTTGTTTCATGTCTGCAAAAACAGTTCATACACATCATTTGAACTGGTAAGTGTTGGACGCTGTGATGCTGTGACATTTGATTTATAAACCAATTCTACTTCTGCGATCTCTGTCCATTCGGTTTGATTCATTGAATTTTCCATGACGTTCATTTTAAAAATTTTTTAAAATTAATTATGGAACCATGGCAGGCGCGGGGCAATCAAATCCATGAAGCAACGGAATAAATGATGGTCATGTGCGCCGGATTTCGTGTTTATGCCGGAATTTCCTGGACGCTCCAGCAGCCCTCGCGCCTAACTTTGTGCAAAAAATTTTTATCCCCTTTAAATATCAAGCAAGCTGCCGCACCGCAGCCACAAAAACAATGTGGCGGTGCGGCAACTTTCCAGACCTTCAACCGGAAAACGAAATCACATAACCTTGCCGACAATCGGATGCCTCAACAGACGCCTCCTCATAAGTCGCAAAGATTTTTACTACTCCGTTTTCATCTGTTACAAAATGCGGGTCACGAAATTTTTCTATGACATAAAATTCGTCTCCGCTGATTTTTTCTTCATTTATTTTTTTTAGCAGGAACATCGAAATCATAAAATATATTTTAGAAGTTCAGTGATCTTGATATCCGCCGTATAAAATTTTTCACCGGAATGTTTGCCGTAAGCTTTGAAAGATGCATTGCCGTACCAACGACCAAAAACGAAGATGAATATTGCTTCTGCTATGATTATGGTTGGCTCGCCCGGGAGAATAATAAATATTATGGTGGTGAAAGAAATCGCTAAGCCACATGAGTGAGCCGGCATGGTGCAAAGGCCTCCTGATCCGGTAAATTTTTATCCATGCATCGTTGTTAGTCAAGGTGGCATAGACTCCAGTGGCTTTCGGATTTTCTAATCTTTTTCAATTTTTCATCTTTCCTTCATCTTGGGAGTTTATGTTTGTTTTCGTAAATCTATTTGAAAACTATAAAAACAAACATTATGAAAACGACAGTATTATTTGCAGCAGTTTTACTTGTATCAACTGCTTCATTTTCACAAACTATGATGAAAAACACCGAATCAGTTGATGCGAATGCAACAGCAGGAAGCGACCTGAAAACTGATGCAGTATCTAAAACCAAAAGCCTTGCAAAACAAACAGCTAAGCAAACCCTTAATTATGCCAATGCGGAAAAACAAACGGTAAAGAAAGATGCAAAAAGCGATGTTAAGGATATCACGAAAACTACGGAACAAAAAGACCAGGTTTCTGCCAGTTCAGGAACCGGGGTATCTGGAAGTTCGTCGGTTAAAAACAATAATTCGGGTAA
>DATHPY010000468.1:0-4664 GCA_035483315.1 Puia sp.
CCTTTAATATTGAGACTTTCCGGAGTAAAATAGAATTTATCTTCCGGCATTACTTCGGCAATATCCACAATATGATTTTCAATATAGTTAAGTAATCTTTCAACACCAATTGTAATGGAAGGCGATTGTTGTGCGTTGGTATGAATTGCAGCACTAAACAAAATGCAGGAAAGTGCTAAGGTTTTTAAAAAGATTGATGAGTTTTTCATGATTTGAAAATTTGCATTTGAATATTTCTTCTGCAATATTAGATATTGAAAAACTCATCGCAAAACAGAATATATATATTTGACAGGAATTATTTTTTGTAGCCTGACAATGAGATCGGAATTAAACATGCATTCATCAAAAGTCAATAAGATTTATACATCAATTATTTTTATAATTGGCATAGCTGTTTTAATTCCTTTGGTTTTTGTGATTGCTTCAGAAAGAGAATCCTTTATCAATTTTATTTTGCAACACCTTAAGCGACCTTACTTGTCAAATATTTTAGAACAAAAAATTATTACAGAGAGAAAATTCTTGCTACTGAAGCAAATCAGTTATGTTTTTGTATTTATTGACACTGTATTGATTTTCCTATTTTATTTTTATAGAAGGAAAGTGACCAGGTTTCTGGATTTCATTTTTCATTCTATTTACGCTGCTTTTCGTTCTGTGATCTTAGTTTTTAAAACCAGTAGTAAAAAAGAAAATATCATTTTCGGTTCGTTGCTCGCAATTATCATTTGGCGTGGCTTGTATTATATCATCATCACCGATCTGCAATATGATGAAATGTGGTGTTATAACTATTATACGTCACGGCCTTTTTATTTGACCGCTTTCAGTTACGCAAACTATCCTTTGTATGAGTTGGTAACTCATTTTACCAAATGGCTGCCGTTTTCAGCAAAAATAAATTTACGATTACCTGTTTTGTTTGCCGGAATATTTTACTGTGTAATTATTTATGCTTGCACAAAAAAAATCACCAATAACTTTTTAACAGCTCTTGCGTGCATGCTTTTATTTGCTGCAATGCCTTTTGCTACGCAGTACATGCTTTATGGAAAGGGAACAGCGATTCAATTTTTTTTCGCAATAACATCCTTTTTTTGTGTTGTATTTTTTTTAAAAGATGTGCAGCATAAAAAATATCTCGTACTGTTCGTAATTGCCAATGTGTGCGGATTGTATGCAATGCCCACGCATATTTATTTTTTGCTGTTACAATTAATATTCACTTGCATTTATATTTCGGCTTACAAAAAAAAATTTCGAAAGGGTTTTTTAACTGGGAATATGTTGGTTTTGGCAATCGGGTTTTTTTGTTATTTGCCAATGATCGTTGGTTCAGGAGTTCCATTTGTTATAACCTCAGCCTGGGATCATAATGATTTCCCTGATCCATATTCAAGCGCAGGTGCGTTGATAAAACTTATTAATTTATATTTTACTGGTAACAATTACGGGTTACTTATTGCTTTATTGATCGCAACCGTCGTTTTGTTAATAAACAAAAAATATAAGAAAGAATATTTCGTTTTATTAACATTTGCATTTTCACTTTTGATTTTGCCGGTAGCGATCTGGTTTGTTCAACATATTCATATTCCTGAACGTGCTGTTGGTTTTGTCGGACTAATAATTCCGATCTCTAGTTTTTTTATTTTTTTCCTGTTGAAGGACCTGGTGAATTATTATTTACGCGCTGGAGTATTATTATTTCTTTTTGTGTCATTTTGCGTTGTGAGTCATTTTCATCCATTTCGTTTTTGGAGTGCAAAAATTGATAAAAACACAATTGACGTAAGCAATTTATTGATGCAACATCATGTAGCAACTTGTTATGACAATGCTCCCTCTTCCAAATTCTTTTATTATTATCCAGCTTTGGAATTTTATTATACTCAAGCCAAAATGAATATTGATATTTCCATGGCTGCGAAAAACAGTTTGCGGTATAAACCATTTTCAGTTACAGATAATTATGATTGCATCATAGATAGTGTTTCTGAAAATGATTCAACTTTAAAAAACTATGAAATTATTTATACAGACGCCGACGCAGGATTCCGGGTGTTGATGAAAAAAGGAAAGTAGATTTTAAATCAGGCTTTTGGAAGCTCAATCAGTACACTTTCTTTTTCATTAACGGAAAGTTTGTGATGAACGCCGCATTTCAACGCGTAATTTTCCTTTTGATGACCAACGGGAAAATCAAAACAAACCGGGTAGTTGTATTCTTTTATTTTTTCAAGAACGATCTCATAAATAGTTTTTCCAAATTCTTCGCCGGGGTCATCAAGTTTTGCTTTAAAACCACAAACGATCAACGCTTTTAAATGAGCAAGCTTTCCGGTGCGTTTTAAATTCCAAAACATGCGGTCAACGCTGTAGAGGTATTCATCGGTGTCCTCAACAAATAAAATTTTTCCGTCTGTTTTAATATCAGATCTGCTTCCGGTGAGTGATTCAATTGTTTTTAAATTACCGCCAACCAATGCGCCTTCTGCAATTCCGGTTTTATTATTTGAATTTGATGCAACAGTATATTTCATTTTCTCGCCGCTCAACGCTTGTTTTATGGAAAGAATAGAATCTAATTGAGTTAGTTCGGCTTTGCTCCAATCGTCGGGAAAGCTATTGCACATTTTAGAATGAATGGATGCGATATTAAAATTGCGGTTAAGATGTGAATGAATAACGGTGATGTCGCTGAAGCCAATTATCCATTTTGGATGTGAAGCGAATTTTGTAAAGTCCAATTTGTCAATAATGCGAACCGAACCATAACCACCACGTGCGCACATGATGGCGCTGAGGGAATTATTATCCAGCATTTGCTGAAGATCTTTTGTACGTTCTTCATCAGTTCCTCCGTAAATAAAATCTTTTTTCCCAACGGTGTCGCCTATACGAACTTTAAAACCCCAGTTTTGCATTTGCTGAACCGCGGATTGAATTTCCTTTTCTGTGATATTGCCAGCCGGGCAGGTAATGCCAATCACATCGCCATATTTCAAATATTTTGGAATGATAAGAGGTCTCGGAGTTTCATCCTGGAATTTGTCTTTGAATGAAGTGTGGGGAATTGCTGCGCTTAATCCAACAACAGATGATAAAAAATTTTTACGGTTCATGTTTTAAAGATAATGAAATCGGCATTTTGGCATTGGTGCGGATTACGGTATTTTTGCACTCGCCTTTTGTAAACCTGAAGTTCAATAGAATTTCAACTGTATCTCGCCTTAGGCGAGACGATGCAAGAATGGTGAAGATCGGGCTGATGCGGGAACATAAATTGAGAATAGATAATTGAGAATTGATAATTAATACAGAAGCTACGATTGAAAGAAATCGTACATCGAATATCTAACATCGTATATCAAAAGAATGACAGATCATAAAAGAATATTAGTTACTGCAGCTTTGCCTTACGCAAACGGACCGGTGCACATCGGGCATTTGGCGGGTTGTTATTTGCCTGCAGATATTTATGTGCGTTACCAGCGCGCGCAAAAACGCGATATAAAATTTGTTTGCTGAAGTGATGAACATGGCGTGCCTATTACGATTCGCGCGATGAAAGAAGGAGTTACGCCGCAGCAGGTGGTTGATAAATATCACGCGCTTATTAAAGAAAGTTTTGCGCAGATGAATATTTCGTTCGATATCTATTCCAGAACTTCTAATAAAATTCATCATCAAACTGCTTCGGATTTTTTTACCAAATTGTACAATGACGGATTATTTGAAGAAAAAGAAACCGAACAATTTTACGACGAGAAAGCAAAAACATTTTTAGCAGACAGATATATAATCGGAACATGCCCGGTTTGCGGAAATCAAAGAGCTTATGGCGATCAATGTGAGAATTGTGGTTCGTCATTAAGTCCGGAAATGCTGATTGACCCACGAAGTGCGTTGAGTGATGCAACGCCAATAAAAAAGAAAACGAAACATTGGTATTTTCCATTGCAGAATTATGAAGCGTGGTTGAAACAATGGATCCTGGAAGATCATAAAGAGTGGAAGAATAATGTGTACGGTCAGTGCAAAAGCTGGCTGGATAACGGTTTGCAGCCGCGTGCGATGACGCGCGACAGCAATTGGGGGATTAAAGTTCCGTTGCCGGATGCAGAAGGAAAAGTTTTGTACGTGTGGTTTGATGCGCCGATCGGGTATATTTCTGCAACAAAAGAATTGACAGAAAATTGGAGTGATTACTGGTGTAAAGAAGATACCAAGCTGGTCCATTTTATCGGTAAGGATAATATTGTTTTTCATTGCATTATTTTTCCGGCGATGCTGAAAGCGCATGGAAATTTTGTGTTGCCGGATAATGTTCCCGCCAATGAATTTTTAAATATTGAAGGAGAAAAAGTTTCCACTTCGCGCAACTGGGCGGTTTGGATAGATGAATATGTAAAAGATTTTCCGGGATGTGAAGATGCGCTTCGTTACGTGCTTTGCGCAAATGCGCCGGAAACAAAAGACAATGATTTTACGTGGAAAGATTTTCAGGATAGAAATAACAGCGAGCTTGTTGCCATTTTCGGAAATTTTGTGAACCGCACATTTGTGCTGATGCATAAATTATGCAATAGCAAAGTGCCGCCACTGCACGCAGATATTTTGGATGAAACGGATAATGAGTTGATAAAAAATATTCAGCG
>DATHPY010000469.1:0-7804 GCA_035483315.1 Puia sp.
AAACCACAATCCTTTACAAAGTAAATCTTTTATGGAAAATTATTTATTCATCATTTGTTTTGCTTCGATGCTTAATGTAGCGTGAGGCACAGCCCTTAATCTTGCTTTATCAATCAACTTTCCCGTTACGCGGCAAATGCCGTAAGTTTTATTTTCAATACGCATCATCGCTTTTTCAAGATGATCGATAAAAGTTATCTGGCGACTTGCCATCTGGCTTAATTGTTCTCTTTCCATGCTCATACTCCCATCTTCCATAGTCATGTAACGTGCGTCATCATTATCACCACCCATTTCATCTTTGCGTGTGATCAATCCCTGCAAATAGGCGAGTTCTTTTTTTGCTACGTCTAATTTCTTCGTAATTAATTCTCTGAATTCCATAAGCTCTGAGTCATTATATCTCATAGTCGGACCTTGATGTTCATGTAATGGGGTATCTAAAACGGATTTTGTAAATGTCGGTTCATATTTACGAACCGTTTTTGTCTTCATTTCCGGAATGACAACTTTTACTGGCTTTTTAGGTTCAACAGGTTTTGCAACCGGTTTAATAATTCTGATCGGTTCAGGTTTAGGCGCAGGAAATTTAACATGCGGTTTTTTTATTTCTGGTTTTGCTGCAATGTGTTTTACAGGTTCAACTTTTTTAACCGGCTGATTATTCTTTTTTTCAACGTGTTTAGGTTTAGCCACGGCAGCTTTTTTAACCGGAGCGCTTTTTTTAGCAACAACAGGTTTTTTAGCGACGGCTTTTTTAGGAGCCGGCTTTTTTTCTACTTTTTTAGCAGCATGACGAATAGGCTTGGCAACGGCTTTTTTTGCCGGAGCTGCCTTTTTAGAATTAGTAGGCTTTTTTGCAGGTTTTGCTGCTTTCTTCTTGATTGCCATAACATTAATTGTTTTTTGTAACAAACACTTTTAAGGGAACATCATTAACTTCAATTTCAGTGCCATCGACTATTTCGGGTACTAATTCGATTTTATCTGCCAAAATTTCGGCGCAAATATAGGTATTAAATTGACTTATGGACTGTTTTAATGCAGAACCATTCGCAATTTTAACGGAAATCCTATCAGTCAGTTCATAACCATTGTCTTTCCTGATTTTTTGAATTCTATTCACCAACTCTCTGGCATTCCCTTCATTAGCTAATTCAGGTGTAATGGTGATGTCTAAAGCAACGGTAAGCAGATTTTTATTGGCAACTATCCAACCGGGGACGTCTTCACTGATAATTTCGACATCATTGATCTGTAATATTAAGGCTTCGCCATCAATCAGCAAAGAATAGGAGCCTTCTTTTTCCAATTTCGAAATATCTTCCTGGGTAAAAGCCGCCATGGCCGCAGATACTGTCCGCATTTTTGGCCCGAGTTTTTTACCCAACGCTACAAAATTTGGTTTGATTTTTTTCTTGATGAACCCATCCGTGTCTGCCAGGTATTGGATCTCTTTTACGTTCACTTCGCTTTTTATCAGATCTCCCACTTTTTCCAATTGATCTTTCATGGAAGAATTTACAACCGGGATCAAAACCTTCTGAAGTGGCTGCCTTACCTTGATGTTTGATTTTTTTCTTAATGATAATATTAATGAAGAAGCATCCTGCGCAAGCTGCATTCTTTCTTCCAAAGATCTCTCAATAACAGATTCATTTGCTTTTGGAAAATTTACATGATGAACAGATAATGTTTGAACTCTTTTGGAAACTTCGTTGAGATTTGTAAAAAGCCAATCGGCAAAAAATGGAGAGATTGGCGCCGTTAACAAAGAAACCGTTTCAAGACACTCATATAAAGTTTGATAAGCGGATACTTTGTCGTGTTCGTATTCTCCTTTCCAAAAACGACGGCGGCACAAACGAACATACCAATTGCTCAGATGCTCATCTACAAAATCTTCAATTAATCTTCCGGCAATTGTAGGTTCATAATCATCAAAATTCTCCGTGACTTTTTTAATTAATGTATTTAATGAAGAAAGGATCCACTGGTCAATTTCCGGACGTTCAGAAACTGGAATATATTTTTCTGAAAAAGAAAATCCATCAACATTTGCGTAGAGCGCAAAAAATTGATAGGTGTTATATAATGTACCGAAAAATTTTCGCTGCACTTCTTTAATACCGTCAATATCAAACTTCATGCTTTCCCACGGCGAAGAATTTGTGATAAGATACCAGCGTGTTGGATCTGCGCCAAACTGCTCGATGGTTTTAAACGGATCAACAACATTGCCAACGCGTTTGCTCATTTTATTTCCATTCTTATCTAATACCAAACCATTACTCACAACTGTTTTATATGCGAGACCGGGATATTTATCGTCACCGGCATAAATGCCCGCGCTAGTCAAAACTTCCTGAACACTTTCTTTTATTAATGAACCGATAGCATGCAATGTATAAAACCAGCCACGTGTTTGGTCAACACCTTCTGCGATAAAATCTGCAGGATAGTTTTGTGAGAAAGTTTCAATATTCTCAAACGGAAAATGCCATTGGGCATAAGGCATCGCGCCGGAATCGAACCAAACGTCTATTAAATCAGGAACGCGTTTCATCGGCTTGCCAGCTTGGCTCACCAATATTATTTCATCAACATAAGGTTTATGAAGATCAAGAATTCCATCATGCAAATAATTTTTATTTACATCGCCGTCCAACACTTCGTTTGCTCTTCTTATTGCTGTATTTAATTCTTCAATACTTCCAACACAAAATTCTTCACTTCCATCCTCAGTTCTCCATATCGGCAAAGGTGTTCCCCAAAATCTGCTTCTGCTCAAATTCCAGTCAACCATATTTTCCAACCAGTTTCCAAATCTTCCTTCGCCCGTTGATCTTGGTTTCCAGTTAATGGTTTTATTTAGTTCAACCATTCTGTCTTTCAGCGCAGTTGTTTTAATGAACCACGCGTCGAGCGGATAATATAATATTGGTTTATCAGTACGCCAGCAATGCGGATAACTATGTTCGTATTTTTCTATTTTGAAAGCGCGGTTTTCTTTTTTCAATTTTACGCAGATGTCAACATTCACATCCACGTAATTCGGGTCGTCTTTATAATTCTTTACATAACGGTTGCTAAATTCGCCCATGCTTTCAATAAACTTTCCTTGTTTATCAACCATTATTAAAATGCCGATATCATATTTTTTCCCAACCTTAAAATCATCTGCGCCAAATGCCGGTGCAATATGAACAATGCCCGTTCCGTCTTCTGTTGTAACAAAATCTGCCAATAAAACTTTGAATGAATTTGGATTATTTATTTTGTTTGCTTCGTAAGGAAGAAGTTGTTCGTAAGAAATTCCTTCTAAATCTTTTCCTTTGAATTCAGCTAAGATTTTCCATTGATTAATCTTGCCACCTGAAAACACTAATTTTTTTAATTCCTCTAGTTCAGTTTCAGTAAGGATATTTATTTTCTCAAGTAATTTTGTAATATCATCATACTTTACTTCAGTTACTTTGTCTTTTGGAGTTGTTGGGGTATCAACGGTTCTAAAATATTTTTCAAATAAATTTTTTGCAAGAATAACATTAATAGGTAGAGCTGTATAGGGATTGAGCGTTTTAATTAATAAATAATCAATATTTGGTCCAACAGCCAATCCTAAATTTGATGGAAGAGTCCATGGCGTTGTCGTCCATGCTAAAAAGAAAACTTCACCATCAACAGCATTAATAATTTTTAATTCTTTATTATTAATTGCTTTGAACATCGCTACACAACTTGTATCTCTCACATCTTTGTAAGTTCCCGGCTGATTTAACTCATGCGAACTTAATCCAGTTCCCGCCGCCGGCGAATATGGTTGAATACTCACATCTTCATACAGTAATTCTTTATTGTACAACTGTTTTAAGATCCACCATAAGGTTTCAATATAATTATTCTCAAACGTTATGTAAGGATTTTGCAGATCAACCCAATAACCCATTTTGCTGGTGAGCTCATCCCACTTGTCTTTATATCGCAAAACAGCTTCGCGGCATTTGCGGTTATATTCTTCAACCGAAATTTTTTTGCCGATGTCTTCTTTTGTAATTCCTAATTCTTTTTCAACACCAAGTTCAACCGGCAATCCATGAGTATCCCAACCGCCCTTTCGTTTTACCTGGAATCCCTGCATGGTTTTGTAACGGCAAACTAAATCTTTTAACGTCCTGGAAATAACATGATGAATGCCGGGCATTCCGTTAGCACTTGGCGGACCTTCATAAAAAACGAAAGGTTTGGAACCTTCCCGTAAGTCTACGCTCTTTTGAAAAGCATTTTCACTATTCCATTTATTTAGAATTTCCTGCCCGATTTTTGGAAGGCTAAGTTGTTGATATTCTTTATATTTTATGCTTTTTGAAGACATGATTCACGGGAAAATAAAAATGGGTGCAAAGTTAGCGAATGATAAGCAGAAAATTTTCAGTAAAGAGGCAAGATTTATTTTAAATCTTAATTTGTTAAAATTCAAAGGTTTTCCCCATTGATTTTATTAATTATCCACAGCTACTTCGTTTGGCATAATTTATGGATTATATGGCGATAGAATTATCATATTTATTGAAAAGCCATCATATCCAATTCACCAAAACAAAAAAATTATTTTTACTATAAAGGTTGATTTGTGATGAATGAAAAATTTTTCTACGGTTTAGGGTTTAGGGGTTAAAAAGGGGGGTATTCCTACTCCCCTTTCCTCTTATTTACTGATGCTACCACAAAATGTAACTTATTTTAAAATTTTTATCCGTAGCCATACCCGTTTTTAATCTCTGATATTTGCCTTAGAAGAACCCGACAACCAGACCGTCGCAGTCACACTTTCGGGACTTATTTATTGCTATTGAGCTAGCCAAGATTTCTGGAAAAACTTCCTTTTTAACCCGGACTTAAAGCCTTCATTATTTGAAGGCTTTTTTATTTATGACTTTTTTGAACGAAGTAATTTATAAATTTTTATTGCGCTTATTAATATCACTACAAATAAAACGAGTCCGACCAATCCCCAAACAAGACTCATGCTTTCTTTAACAACAGCAATCATTACAATAGCTACTAAAAAAACAGTAGCCACTTCATTCCAGATGCGAAGTTGCTGAGAACTGTATTTAAAAACTCCTTTTAATTGCTGTTTGAAAATTTTATGGAGAGAAAAAAAATACAAGTATAAAAAAAGAACAAAAATTAGTTTTATCAGCAGCCATCTTCCCGGTTCATCAAACAACAATTTATTCCAGCCTTCAACAAACATTAAAATTGGTCCAAAAATTAAAGTGAGCAGTGCAGAAGGAATGGTGATGCCGAACCACAAGCGCTTCATCATAATTGCAAATTGTTCGTGCAATATTTTTTTTGCTTCTTCGGATTTTGTTTCCGCTTCCGTGTTATAAATAAAAAGGCGGGGCATATAAAACATTCCCGCAAACCAGGTAACGATGAATATTATATGAAGCGCTTTCAGATACAACATGGTTTTTAGTTTGTAGTTTTTAGTTTGTAGTTCAGAAACTCCAGGTTTGTTTTAATTTTTGTAAGAAGGTTAATCAACTCAGCAACATTTTTTCATCACCGTTTTTATATTTATTAATCCAATCAGCAATTGTTTTCACCCACAGGGGATTTGTATTTAAGCAAGGTATCATTTCATAAGTTTCTCCGCCGGAATTTAAAAAAGATTCTTTTCCGCGCATAGCAATTTCTTCGAGCGTTTCCAAACAATCACTTACAAATGCGGGGCAAACAACTAATAATTTTTTAATCCCTTCTTTTGGCATTTCTTCTAAACGTATGTCTGTAAAGGGTTCCAGCCATCCTTTTCCTAATCGTGATTGAAATGAAACACTGAATTTATTTGCAGGGATCTTTAATTTTTCAGTCACTGATCTTGTTGTTGTAAAAACCTGGTGACGGTAGCATGTTGCGTGTGCAGCGGAAGCAACATTACAACAATCGTTTGTTTTTAAACAATGATTTTTTGTCGGGTCACTTTTGCGAATATGCCTGCCGGGAACTCCATGATAGCTAAATAAAATATGGTCATAATCTTTTTCGAGAAATGGTTTTATATTTTCGCTGAGTGCGTTTATATAATTTTCTTCATTATAATAAGGCTTTATAAAATTTAGTTTGAAAGAATATTTTTTCTTTTGATGAATTTCTTTAGCGTACTCAACCGCGGTTTCATAAGATGACATCGCATAATGCGGATATAATGGAATGGCAAGAACTTCTTCCAATCCCGGAATTTTTTCTAATAAATTATTACATGCAGATTCAATGGTTGGATTTCCGTATCGCATCGCAATTTCAACCGGTTCTTTCACTTGTTGCTGGACTGCTTTTTGCAATTGTTTGGTGAATACAATTAATGGAGAACCGTCTTTTGTCCAGATTGTTTTGTAAGCTTCTGCAGATTTTGGCGCACGCGTGGGAACAATAATTCCGCCAACTAATATTTTGCGAAAAAGAAATGGATAATCAATCACTCTTCCGTCCATTAAAAATTGCATGAGATATTTATGAACATCTTTTACTTCCGTCGAATCTGGCGAGCCGAGATTCATTAATATTATGCCACGCTTATTTTCCATAATAGTCTGCAAATGTAATGTTAGATGAAACGCAATATGAATTTTCACGCAAAGACGCAAAGTAAATAAGTCGAAAAGAAACTTTGGATCTTTACTTCTTCGCGCCTTTGCGTAAAAATTCTCTTTAAATTAAAACAGCACATAAATGACATTTTTGTGACAGAAAAAAATTTTTATGATAGCGTCAGAAACTACTTTTGCTTAATTGAGGATGAACAAACCGACTGACATATCATCGTTTTTTATTGCCGGAATTAACTACAAAAAAACTGACGCTTCAATGCGCGGCGATTTTGCAATTAATGACGAACAATATATCGCGATATTAAAAACTGCTTCACTATTTGGCGTGAATGAATTATTTATTCTTTCCACCTGCAATCGCACAGAAATTTATGGATTTGCAGAAAATGTTTTTTCACTTATTGATCTTCTTTGTTCGCAAACAAAAGGTTCAAAAAAAGATTTTACAGAACTGGCGTATATAAAAAATGGCATTGATGCAATTGAACATCTTTTTAATGTTGGCGCCGGATTGGATTCACAAATTTTAGGCGATTATGAAATTGTTGGGCAGATAAAACAAGCCGTAAAATTTTCAAAAGAACACGACCGCATCAACGCATTTACGGAAAGATTGGTTAATTGTGTTTTGCAATCTTCAAAAGTTATAAAAAATCAAACGGCATTAAGTGGCGGAACAGTTTCTGTTTCTTTTGCTGCTATTCAATACATCAAAGAAAAATTTACGTCTGTTGCCAATAAAAATATTTTATTGATTGGAACTGGAAAAATTGGTCGCAATACCTGTAAAAATTTGGTTGATTATCTCGGAACAAAAAATATTACGCTTATTAATCGCTCCGAAGAAAAGTCTTTTTTACTTGCGGAAGAAATGGGATTGATGAATACTTCGTTCGAAAATTTAAAAGAAGAAATAAGACACGCTGATATAATTATTGTCGCTACAAATGCAAATGAACCAGTTATTCGCAAAGCGGATTTAATTGGTTGTGAAGAAAAATTACTGATAGATTTATCAATACCAAATAATATTGAAGTTGCTGCTAAAGATTTATCGCAGATTGCTTTGGTAAATGTTGATGATCTCTCTAAAATAAATGACGCCACTTTGCAAAAACGTGAAGCTGAAGTGCCAAAAGCGAAAGAAATAATTGCCATGCATATTGTAGAATTTTTAGAGT
>DATHPY010000470.1:0-4949 GCA_035483315.1 Puia sp.
AATGACAGCCCTATTTCTTTCGCCTTATCCCAGTTTACTCCGCCGCCGCCATAATAATAGGTAAACGCCAACCCCCCGCCAATCATCGCCCCGATCAACGTATGCGAACTGGAGCAAGGAATGCCAAGATACCAAGTGCCGAGATTCCAGATTATGGAAGCAACCAATACTGCTAAAACCATGCACGCTCCTACTTTTACCGGCAGTGCCATCAGTTCATTCAGCGGCACTAATTTTAATATTCCCATGGCAACCGCAACTCCGCCTGTGAAAACGCCGAGAAAATTAAAAAACCCTGACCATGGCACAGCAACCATCGGCTTCAACGCTTTTGTGTAAATAACAGTTGCCACCGCATTTGCCGTATCGTGAAAACCATTTACGAATTCAAATGCAACAACACAAACTAGGCAAACGAAAAATACAAATAAAATAGAACCACTGAGATCAATTTTTCCGATGAAAGGAAGCGTAATCTCATTTAAAATAATGTGCATAATTGGAAAAATAAATAGTTAAGAATTGGTTGTAAGCAAATGACCAATTAATATATTGATTATAGATTACCGAATTGTTATGCTATTATTAATTAAAAGGTTCGCAACTGCTTTTATTTAATAGCTGCTTAATACAAGGGTAATAGAAAATACACACGGAGCTTCTACCTTTCCGTTCTAAATATTTATTTTATGTCTAAGGAACATGCAGACCATCACAAAAAAGCAGCGCATCATTCTGAAAAAGCGGCTAAACATCACCAGGAAGCGGCAAAGCACTATGAAAACGGGGATCATCATGAAGCGGCGCATCACGCACATGTAGCGCACGCGCATCATTTACATGCTGAAGATCACGCAAAGCATGCTGCAAAACATCATGAAGAAAATCATGGTGAATAATTGTTTGTCAGAATTTAATTGAAAAGCCGTTCTGAAAATTGATTCAGAACGGCTTTTTATTTGGTAGAATTAAACTGGAGATTTAAAAAGCGTTATAGTCAAAAGTTGATTTATATTATCGGTTATTTGTTGCCGTTATATTTCCTGTTTTAAGAATTTGCATCCCCTGAATGACAACTTAAATATTCTTCATCAGTCACAGGCGCCAACCATTTCACCGGACCTTGCGCACTATTGTTGGTGATGGCAATATGCGTGAAACTGCTGTCTTTCGTCGCACCATGCCAGTGTTGAACATTGGATGGTATTACAACTACATCACCTTTTGAAAGTGGTCTTGCTGCTTTTCCTTTTTCCTGGTATAACCCTTTGCCATCAGTAATGAGAAGAATTTGTCCTTTCGCATGTGAATGCCAGTTATTCCTGGAACCAGGTTCAAAAAAAACATTCCCTATTGTATAAGTTCCTGTTTCATCTTTCGGGACTAAAATATTTAACCATGCTGTCCCGGTAAAATAATCGGGAGAAGTTTTTTCTCCTTTGGGAAAAATAGCATTTTGATTTTCTGAAGTATCCATATTGATTCAATATTTTTTTATAATCCAGTTGTCTTTTCAAATTCTTCTGTGTAGCGATTGCCTGTCACTTTTATTTTTTCTAATGAATCAGAAATATCTTTCAATTCTTCATTAGTTAATTCGATGCTTGCCGAACCAATATTTTCTTTCAGGCGATGCAGTTTTGTTGTGCCGGGTATTGGAACGATCCATGGCTTTTGCGCAAGAAGCCATGCCAATGCAATTTGTGCAGGCGTGCCATTTTTATTTGCTGCGATCTTTCCTAATAAATCAATCAAGGTTTGATTTGCTTTTAATGCATCCGGAGTAAAACGCGGAAGTATGCTGCGGAAATCATTTGTTGCAAATTTTGTATCTGCATCCATTTTGCCTGTTAAAAAACCTTTGCCCAACGGACTAAATGGAACAAAGCCAATTCCCAATTCTTCAAGCAAAGGAATAATTTCTTCTTCAGGCTTTCTCGTCCAGAGTGAATACTCGCTTTGCAATGCAGCAAGTGGTTGTACTACGTGCGCACGGCGAATTGTTTTTGCTCCCGCTTCAGACATTCCAAAATGTTTCACCTTGCCTTCATTGATCAGATCTTTAACAGCGCCCGCTACATCTTCAATCGGAACGCTAATGTCGACGCGATGCTGATAGAACAAATCAATCACATCTGTTTTCAATCTTTTCAATGATTCGTCTGCTACTTTTTTGATGTTATCCGGGCGACTATTAACGCCAGTCATTTTTCCATCAACAATATTAAAACCGAATTTTGTGGCAATAACTACTTCATTGCGGAAAGGAGCCAAAGCTTCACCAAGCAATTCTTCGTTGGTGTAAGGTCCGTACATTTCTGCCGTATCAAAAAAAGTAACTCCCTGTTCGTATGCTGCATGTAAAAGAGCTATCATTTCTTTTTTCTCTGGGAAAGGCGGAAAAGCAAAACACATTCCCATGCAACCTAATCCAATTGCGGAAACTTCAAGTCCGCTATTTCCTAATTTACGTTTTTGCATAATTTTAATTTTTTTAATTTTTGTTTGAAATAAATTCATTTTAGTAAGATGATATTTAATTCTCACTTCAGTTTCGATTCAAGTCCGATCGGAATTACATCAACAAGTTCGAGAGATTTCACCATATCTTTTACAGTGTCTTTATATTTTTTAAAGTGCGGTGTTTGCCTGTGCGCCATATAAGCGCTGTCGCTTGCATAGACTTCTAATATTGTAATATGCGTTTGGTCATTTTTTTCATAAACAGCATTGTATAACAACACGCCTGGTTCAACGCGCAAAGCAGTTAGCATTTGTTCTTTCAAAGCAGCTTTATAATTTTCTAATTGCGTTGGCTCGATCACCAATTTTGCCATGCGTACAATTTGGCGATTTTCCTGTGCAGAAACTTTATCGCAGAAAAAAAATGTGAGCAACGATATGGCAAGAACTAATGACGATAAGCTCTTTCTTTTTATTTTCATTCTCTTCTTTTGATATTAATTAAGTGGTCCGTCTAGCAGGATCAGAAAAAATAATTTCGGTTATACATTAACGTTATATCCTAATAATTTTATAGTCACTGTTGTATCGCCCATTCCATACCGTCTGGCCCACCCAGATCAATATGACCTGTTACCGTTAATGTCTTCATACCTATTATGACAATATAATTATCACCGGTGCAGGCAACAAAAGCACGCGAGCCATCCGGATCCATTAAAATACCTGCCGCACCATGCCCGATATTTAAACGCTTCAATTCTTTACGTGATGCCACATCATAGATAAACAGTTGTCCATCGCGCAAACTTGAAATAAAAACGAGCTTGCCATCCAAAGTAAATTTTACGCGGTTGGCGCCAGTAACTTTCGCATCAATTTTTGCTTCCATTTTTTTTGCATCGAGATCAATAATAGAAATTGTACCGTCGTCACTTGCTGCAGTCCATAAATATTTTCCATCCGGCGATACATCGAACCCTTCTGATCCCCTCGCTGTGGTAACAATAGTTTCCATCCACTCTTCATGTGGTTTCGCATCGGGAGGGCCAAATTTTCCGGGCTGCATTAATGAATCGGTAAGAATGCTCACCGTTCCTGAAGAAACATTTGTGGTGTAAATTTTTTTTCCATCGGCGCTAACCCAGATCATGTGTGTTCTATCCTGACCTGTACCCATGCTCCAATCGAGCTTGCCTGTTGCAGGATCATAGCGACCCACCGATTTGGAACCTTCCGCAGTGAACCAAGCTTTTCCATTGGCAAATGTTAAACCATGCGGTCCAAAAAGCGGACGTGTATCAACATTGACCAATGGTTTTTGCGCAACAAGATCTATTACATTTAATTCATGTAAACTGCCGCCGCCATAAATGGAAACGTAAGCCGCTTTACCATCCGTTGATGCAACCACTTCATGCGGATCCTGACCAACGGGAATGCGCGCGATAATTTTTAGTGTTACCGGATCTATGATGGCCAATACATGATCAGCTTTTGAAAGAGCCAACAATGCTTTTTTTGGAGTAGACTGCGCGACAGCATTCTGAGTTGTAAAAAAAGAAGACGCGATAATAAAACTACTTACGAAAAACAGCGTCAATGTTTTTAAGCGGGTAACTGAAACTGACTTGTGCTGGAAGAATATCTTATTCATACTTTTTATGTAAAAAATTAAATAATAAAATGCGTTGCAATTTTTAAACCGAAAAATGTTCTTTATTTGATGCCTTCAAATTTTTTTATAAAGCTAAGCCGGTTGTATGAAACTTCGATATGTATTGAGGTGAAGGAGCGAAATTTTGCGATGAATCCAAAAAAAACTGTAGGTTTTATTTCTAATTTTTATTTTTTTTCTCCCAAATTTATTTATTTGTTCCATGCACAATACGAAATGCTGCTGACGTAGTGGTAAGCAGATCATCCATTTCAAAAGGCTTGGCAAGAAAAAAATCGGATCCTGCTTCCTCGCTTTTTTCCCGTCCATGACTGAGTGCCGAAATCATAATTATCGGGATGTGCTGCGTGGAAGGATTTTCTTTTACCTGTTTACAAACAAGTGTTCCATCAACGCCGGATAATAACATGTCCATTAAAATAATATCCGGCTGAATTTCTTTTATCATCAATTCTAAATTGTCACCGTCCGCTTTTTTTGATACACGATAATTCTGATTTACCAGCATCATCTCGATCATTGTTAAAATGTCTTCATTATCTTCAATGATCAGTATATGATTTTTTTCTTTCGCCATATTTTATGATGATGCAAGAGGGAGTGAAAAATAAAATGACGACCCTTTTCCCGGTTCGCTATCTACCCCAATATTTCCACCATGTCGCGAAATAATTTCTGCTGCAATAAATAATCCAATTCCAAAACCCGGGAAAGTTTTTTCACTTGCTCCTTCCGCCCGGTAAAAACGTTCAAATATTTTTTGCTGGTCGGCCTTACTGATTCCAATTCCGTAATCCTGTACAACAAC
>DATHPY010000471.1:0-4301 GCA_035483315.1 Puia sp.
TTTGAATCCTGCTGTGATCGGCGAAGTCTTGCCGATCTTCAAAAATATTTCTGCGAAGCAAAGTTTTAAATTGGTGAAATCAATTCCTTTTGATTGTGGAATTGTATTGCTTTGTTACGAATTGCAATAAAAAGATCAATTAAATTTAGAATTGATCATAATAATCTCATCTGCTATAATTGCATTATTTTTGATGCTTTGTTGAAATCAGGCGCAACGGCCGCTTAATAGTAAGATGCAGGTCGGTTCATAAAATAAAACAAACCATTATTATGGCGATTTTAAAATTCAGGATTTATTTGGAAGAAGATGACAGTGTTTACCGCGATGTTGCAGCGAAGCATACGCAAACCTTTTTTCAGTTGCATGAAATAATTTTAAAAGCATTTGAATTTGATAATAAGCATGCCGCAACTTTTTACCGTAGCAACGATCATTGGCAACGAGGCAGAGAAATTTCTCTTGAAAAATATGATAAAGAGTATAAAGCTCCGCCATTATTAATGATTGAAACTCCGATTGGTTCGGAAATAAAAAATCCGAATCAAAAATTTGTGTACCAGTATGATTTTGTAAAAAACTGGTGGTTTTTAGTTGAGTTGATCAGTGTGAGTAAAGATGAGGACAGCAAACTCAGTTATCCTGCGCTTATTAAAACGGAAGGAATTGGACCATCTCAATATGGAACAAAGGGTTTGGTGGGAGATAAGTTAACGGAAGTGGAAGAGAAATATGATTTAACGAAGATCACAGAAGGATTTAGTGTCGAAGGTGATGATGATGATATCAAAACTGATGAGGAAACTGAAGAAGGTGAAGAAAGTCCTGATGAAGAAAATTCAGGCGAAGAAATTTCGGAAGATGAGATCTGATATATCGTGAAAGGTCAAATGTGAGACGTGATATTTCTGACGTCGATCGTCTCACGTTTCACTTTTTGGTGAGTTCTCTACAAGCTCATTCAAATTGAAAAATAAAACCGCGATAATAATACTTGGGCCAACAGCCGTTGGCAAAACTGCAGCAGCTATTCAACTTGCGCAGCAATTACAAACAAAAATTATTTCTGCAGATTCCAGGCAATGTTTTACGGAATTAAATATTGGTGTGGCAAAACCAACTGATGAAGAATTGAAATTGATTCATCATTACTTTATTAATTCGCACAGCATACATGAAAATGTAAATGCAGCGATGTTCGAGCAGCTTGCGTTAGAATATACCGAAGAAATATTCCGGGAGAATGATAAGTTGGTGATAGTTGGTGGAACCGGTTTGTATATAAAAGCATTTTGTGAAGGACTTGATGAAATACCTGCTGTTGATAAAAATATCCGCGGACAAATTCAAAAAGAATATGCGCAACATGGATTAACCTGGTTGAAGGAAGAAATAAAAAAACATGATGCGGAATTTCATCGCGCTGGTGAAATTTTAAACCCGCAAAGAATAATGCGTGCGCTGGAAGTAAAATTATCGACTGGAAAATCTATTCTTTCTTTTCATTCAACACAAAAAAAGCAGCGGGAATTTAATATAATAAAAGTTGGACTGCAATTGGCGAAAGAAGGATTGCATCGGAATATCAATACACGCACCGAACAAATGATGGAACACGGATTACTGCATGAAGTTGAGCAACTGCAAAATTTCAAAAACCTCAACGCCTTAAAAACGGTTGGTTATGCAGAGCTCTTTGATTATCTCGATAATAAGATTTCTCTTAGCGAAGCAATAGAATTGATAAAAAAAAATACACGTCATTATGCAAAAAGACAAATGACATGGTTTAAAAAAGATGATTCAATTCAGTGGATTTTTCCCAACGATTTTCAACAACTTAAAAACATAACACAATATTAATGTTGTCATAACATAGTTTGACATCAATTTTGTGCAACATTTTTATCGTGCACGATTATTTTCAAAAAATTTCTTCAAAAGATTTTGGTGATGACTTTTTATGGGGTGTTGCTATGGCTGCCGCACAGAATGAAGGTGCGCATGATAGCTATGGCAAAGGTCTTTCTATATGGGATGAGTATGCGAATAAACGGGGCAAAATAAAAAATGGTCACAAACATTTTGTTACCAGCGATTTTTATCACAAGTATAAAATTGATCTGCTTCTTGCAAAAGCTCTAGGATTTAAAGTATTTCGCTTTTCCATTTCGTGGCCAAGAATTTTGCCGGAAGGAACAGGAAAAATTAATAAAGAGGGAATTTTGTTTTATCACAAAGTAATTGATGAATGTTTGTCGCTTGGAATAATTCCGTTCGTTACATTGTATCATTGGGATTTGCCTGCTGCGTTGGAAAAAGAAGGCGGATGGACAAGTCATTTAATGTTGCGATGGTTTGCACGTTATGTTACTGTTTGCGCAGAAGAGTTTGGAGCCAAAGTAAAAAACTGGATCATTCTAAATGAGCCATTTGGTTTTACTTCGCTGGGTTATATGCTTGGCCGTCATGCGCCGGGAAAAAAAGGACTGACCAATTTTTTTGCAGCCGTCCACAATGCAGCGCTGGCGCAGGCTGAGGGCGGTCGCATTATCCGCAAATTAGTTCCGAATGCGTATATCGGAACAACCTTTTCCTGCTCACAGATAATTCCATCTTCAAATAAAGAAGAAGACATTCTTGCCGCTCAGCGTGTTGATATTTTATTTAACCGGTTATTTATTGAACCAACTTTCGGTGATGGATATCCCAAAGATGATTTTATTTTTTTAGATAAATTAGAAATGCACAGCCGCGCGTGGAAATACCGCGAGCGTTTGCAATTCGATTTTGACTTCATTGGCTTGCAAAACTATTTTCCGATCGTAGTAAAATATAATCCTATCATGCCGATGATAAAAGCATCGCAGGTCAAAGCATCAAAAAGGAATGTACCGTTTACGGACATGGGCTGGGAAATAAATCCAAAAAGTTTTTACGAAATAATAAAGCAATTCTCCAAATATCAAAAAGTGAAAGACATTATTATTACGGAGAATGGCGCTTATTTTAAAGATAAAATTGTTAATGGAGAATTGAATGATGAGAACAGAACGAACTATTTTCGACAATATTTAAATGCCGTATTACAGGCAAAAAATGAGGGTGTAAATATTAAAGGATATTTTGTTTGGACATTGACAGATAATTTTGAATGGAGTGAAGGATACCAGGCGAGGTTTGGCCTAATTCATGTTGATTTTGAAACGCAGTTGCGTACGATAAAAAATTCCGGATATTGGTTCAGGGGTTTTTTGAATGCAAAATAATTACCAACGGTGCGTGTTTGCCGGAATTTCGTCCGTAATATAAATTGCACCGTTACTGAATTGACGGAGAAGGATTATTTTTTTATTTGCCAGTATTTCCTTTGTGCCTATTAATTCAGGATTATCCGCATCATCCATCCAGATAACATAACAATATTTCTTTTCGTAAAAATTTTGGATCTCTTTTTTATTTACTACATGCGGCAATGTGTTGCATGGAAGTCCAGTAAAGAAATAAACGGCATCATCTCCATTGGAATATAATTCATAGCCCGGCTGAAACATTTTGTAATTCTTCCTGATGAAATTTGCAACTTCAGAATCTTTAAACCAGGGATCTTCTGTATAGCCCGGAACTCCTGCGTCTTTAATTCCATCGTAGTTTTCAGCATCTGCCAATAATTGATTTCTCTGGAAAAAAAATACGGCAATAACTGAAATTGCAATAAGTAATATTTTTTTCAGCCCAGTTGCTCTTTTAATAAATGTAAGAGCCCAATAACCGGAGCCGCATACAAATGGAATAAACGAAGCAGAAAATAAACGGCTTGTTATCTGTTCATATCTTGAAAATGTTGCGGATAAAATAATAAATAAAGCATATGTAATAAAATAGGCCGCAAAAATATTTTCGAATGATGAAAAATCATTTCTCTTTAAAATATAATAAATTAACGTGAACGCACAACCGAAAATAGCGATCAGCGCAATGCTATATGATAATACATAATTGTCTGTTGGAATCGGAAGCCAGTCACAAAGCACATTACCAACGTAAAAAATATTATCGTTAAGGGTTGTAATACTTTTTTCCCGTAATCCTGTAAGCGTTGCACTTACAATTGAGTTTCTTATTAAATTAATAATAAGCAATGAAGAAGCTGCTGATGCAAATATACCAATGTGTAATATTTTCCTCTTTACGTTTAGTCTTGGATCAAATAATAATAAAAGACAGCCTGCGCCGATCACTGTTACTCCTGCATAGCGCGTGATACATGATAATGCCGCTATCAAAGCCGCAAGCATCAA
>DATHPY010000472.1:0-2363 GCA_035483315.1 Puia sp.
GATGCCTTTGGAAAGTTATTGTATTACGGAAGTGAGAAAGCAACGTTGCCTAAAAACATTCGTATTTTTAATAAGGAAGGTGACGCTTACGGTTTTTTAACTGACGTGAGTTATTTTGTTGATTTTGATAAGAAAGTTGAGTTCATGTTGAGCGCAACAATTTATTGCAACAGCGACGGAATTTTGAACGATGATAAATACGATTATGAAACTGTCGGACTTCCATTTATGAAACAACTTGGCAGAACTATTTATGACTTTGAATTGAAGAGAAAGCGAAATTTTGAGCCAAATCTTTACGGATTTAAAATTAAGTATGACAAATAGTTTTCGTAACTTTAAGTGGTTTTTTCAGATCTTGTTTATTACTGCATTATGAGAAAAATAAAATTAATTTCCTGCGTCATTTTCCTGGTGGGTTTTATTTTTTTCTCCTGTAAAAAAGAAACGAAAATCATTTATCAAACCGCGGCGTTAGATTCTTCGTATTTATCCATTACCAATGCATCTCCTTCAATATCCAATCTTCTTTTTTATGTAGATAATAATTTTATTCCGCTACCGGATTCTCCTTTTTCATTTGGAACTACAACATTTCATACTTATATAAATAGTGGAAATGAAATTAATCCAACGATTCAAAATTTGCCTTATATAAAAATCCCCGCAGGATACAGGCAACTTTCATTTAATTCGGTATCGCCCAATGGCGCTTTTTCCATGAACAGCTATTTCAAGTTAGGCGTTAATTATTCTATTTTTATTACAGATACTGTTGCGCATGGACAAGCGCAATGTGTGTTGATCCAGGATAATATTGGCGTTACAGATTCAACTCATGGACTAATAAGATTTTTGAATCTTTCTCCCGATTCGCCTCCGCTGGATTTGTACGCTTTTCCCTATGCAGGAGCTACCGGGTACAAAGTTTTTTCCAATTGCGGTTATTTGCCGAATGATTACAATTCGGTTGTTAACGCCCAATCCTTTTCACCTATTGATGCACTGCCTTATTATTTTGTTGCTACTGAAACCGGCACAAATAATGTTATTTTAGAAGGTGGATTGGTAATTAATGGAAAAAGCGTTGTAACAATTTATGCAAAAGGATTTGTTGCCGGTACTGGAGCCAGTGCGGTTGACGTCGGCGTAATTTCCTATCAACAAAAATAATTCATAGTTTCCTCCATCTTGATCCCGATTCCCTCATCTCAAATCTTCCATTCCCCATCTCACTTTGTTTTAATACTTTTGCGAAAATTTTAAAATCACTTACATGCATTTGTCTTCTATTCTTACCCGGTTTAATGAACCAGAAACTTTAAAAATGGCAAAACTCGGCCGTGAACTCAGAGCAAAAGGAGTTGATGTGATTGACCTCAGTCTTGGTGAGCCGGATTTTGACACACCTCAACACATAAAAGACGCAGCAAAAAAAGCCATTGATGATAACTGGAGTCATTATACTCCGGTTCCTGGTTTTTTGGATTTGAGAGAAGCAATTTGTCAAAAATTTAGAAGAGATAATCATCTTGATTATAAACCTGAAAATATTGTTGCATCAACTGGCGCAAAACAAAGTCTTGCAAACGCCGTATTGGCTTTGGTTGATGAAGGAGAAGAAGTGATCATTCCAACTCCATATTGGGTAACATATTCCGAATTGGTAAAAATTGCGAAGGGGAAAGTAGTTGAAATACATTCCACTTTGGAAAGCGGATTTAAAATAACGCCGGCGCAATTAAAAGCGGCGATCACTAATAAAACAAAAGTGTTTTTATTTTCCTCGCCATGCAATCCATCCGGCGCGGTGTACAATAAAAAAGAATTGGAAGAATTGGCAGATGTTTTCAGAAAGCATCCGGATATTTTTATTATATCCGATGAAATATATGAGTATATAAATTTTGTTGGAAAGCATGAAAGCATTGCTCAGTTTCCTGATTTAAAAGAAAGAGTGGTCATCGTTAATGGATTGAGTAAAGGTTTTGCAATGACCGGTTGGCGTCTTGGTTATATTGCAGCAAATGCAGAAGTTGCAAAAGCTTGTGAAAAATTACAGGGACAATTCACCAGCGGAACAAATTCCATCACACAAAAAGCCGGAGTAATTGCGTTGACAACTGATTTGAAACCATCAATGGAAATGGTAGAAGAATTTACTCGCCGCAGAAAAAAAACAATGGAATTGGTAAATGCAATTCCCGGAATAAAATGTTTTGAACCGGAAGGCGCGTTTTATATTTTCCCTGATGTTTCCTATTATTTTGGAAAATCAGATGGAACAAATACAATTCATAATTCTGCAGATTTTTCCATGTACTTATTAAATGTTGCGCACGTATCTTCTGTAATGGGCGATG
>DATHPY010000473.1:0-4773 GCA_035483315.1 Puia sp.
TCTTAATAAATCTTAATCATCATAAAAAATCTGTGTTCCGTCCTTCAAAAAAAATACTCTAATTTTCAAGAAAAAATTAGATGCTTGAATCAGTGCGCGGAAACCTCGTGGATATTTTGCAGGAAGAGATTTATCCTGCAGAGGTAAAATTCGAAAATGGAAAAATTATTTCTATTATCCCACTCGCTACTTCCCACCCGCCACTCGCTAATTATATTCTTTCCGGTTTTATAGACGCACACGTTCATATAGAAAGTTCGATGCTTGTTCCATCCGAATTTGCACGACTCGCAGTTGTTCACGGAACTGTTGCAACAGTCAGCGACCCGCATGAGATTGCCAATGTTTGCGGAATGAAAGGCGTCGAATTCATGATCGAAAATGGAAAAAAGGTTCCATTCAAATTTAATTTCGGCGCGCCGAGTTGCATACCCGCAACAATTTTTGAAACTGCCGGTGCAACACTCAATGCAGAAGATGTAAAAATTTTACTTGAAAAAGATGAAATAAAATATCTGAGCGAGATGATGAATTTTCCCGGCGTACTTTTTAATGATGAAGAAGTGATGAAAAAAATTAATGCTGCACATAGTTTGGGGAAACCTGTTGATGGACATGCACCTGGTTTACGCGGTGAAAATGCAAAAAAATATATTGAAGCAGGCATCCGCACCGATCACGAATGTTTTTCAAAAGAAGAAGCGTTGGATAAGTTGAAATACGGAATGAAAATTCTGATTCGTGAAGGAAGCGCGGCAAAAAATTTTGATGCGCTGATTGATTTGCTGAACGATCACCCCGATGAAATTATGTTTTGCAGTGATGATAAACACCCGGACAGTCTTGTTGCCGGTCACATTAACCAGCTTTGCAAAAGAGCGGTTGCAAAGGGAATTGATATTTTTAAAATATTAAAAGCGGCATGTATTAATCCCGTTTTTCATTATAAATTAAATGTTGGTTTATTAAAACAAAATGATGCTGCAGATTTTATTATAGTAAAAGATCTGAAAAATTTTGAAGTGCTTCAAACTTTTATCAACGGAAAACTTGTTGCAGAAAATGGAAAATCTTTGATTGATGGCGTCATTGATGAAAGCGCACTGACCATAAATAATTTTAACTGCCATAAAAAGCAAGTTCAAGAATTTGATTATGCAACAACTGAAAATGGTGAATCTTCTGTAAACATTATTGAAGCATTGGATGGACAACTCATCACTAACAAAATTGTTTCATCAATAAAAATTAAAAACGGAAAATTAGAAAGTGATGTTGAAAAAGACATTTTAAAAATTGTTGTTGTCAATAGATATTTCGATGCGCCGATTGCAAAAGCGCTTATAAAAAATTTTGGATTTAACCGCGGAGCTATCGCATCTTCGGTTGCACATGACAGTCATAATATTGTTGCAATTGGTGTTGATGATGAAAGTTTGTGTCGCGCTGTGAACCTAATCATTGAAAAAAAAGGTGGAGTAAGTTGCGTGTATCATGAAACGGAATTAATTCTCGCATTACCTGTTGCCGGTTTAATGAGCAATGAAAATGGATATGAAATTGCGAAAGCTTATACAACAATTGATGCGATGGCAAAGAACATGGGATCAAAATTATCTGCTCCATTTATGACTTTATCTTTTATGGCGCTTCTTGTTATTCCACATCTAAAACTAAGCGACAAAGGTTTATTTGATGGTGACAAATTTTCATTTGTTTGAACAAACAATTTGTCATTAAGGGTTTTTATTTATTTATTATTGAGTGAAACTATTTTATCTCTCAATCTGATTTTCTGCATTTTCTAAATGGTTTTATGTATGCGCTTAAAAATTAACCTGTAAATTCAAATAAACTCCGCGCAGTATAAGTTTCTACTCAAGAAGCATCTAAGTATTACCATTGAACTTTTCCCATACTCCCTATGCGAAACTATATCCTTATAATTTTATTTGTGATTGCAGCGCATGTTCCCAAAATCGTTTTTTGTCAATGTACTGCCGCAGCTCCATCGAATGGAAATAATTTTGGAAATGATGCAACAGTTGGTGCGCTTACATGGAGCAATACAGCAAATGCAAAAACTTCAAATAATCAATTCGCTTCAGTCAGCATATTCCTCAGTGCATTGTCTTCAGTCAATACCGAATATCTTACAGCTGAAAATTTTGGATTTAATATTCCCTCAACTGCCAGCATTTGCGGAATACAGGTTAGTGTACAACAGTTGGCGTCAGGCATAACAAATATATTTGGCGTAACGTTGGGAACTGTTTCAGATAATTCTGTTATGATAATTAAAAACGGAGTTATTTCGGGCAGCGAACATAAAAGCGCAACAGTATGGACGGAAACAAACTCAACAGCAACTTATGGTAGTTCCACTGATGACTGGGGAATTTTAAACTGGTTACCTGCAGATGTAAACGCTGCTAATTTCGGAGTTGGGACTTCTGCCAATTTATCTGCTTTGGTGGGCGTTACATTAGGCGCTAATATTGATTACATAAGCATTACCGTTAGTTACATTGATCCCGGGGTTTTATCTTTATCCTTGCAGGGTTTTATCGTTTCAAAAAAAAAACACCAATTATATTTCGTGGACTGTTCCATCGCAAAATGATTTTTCAAATTTTATGATTCAGCGATCGAACGATGAAAACAACTGGCAAAATATTGCTGAAATATCTTCTGCAAATGAAAAGACTGAATATTCTTACACGGATGAATATCCCCTGAATGGAATGAATTATTATCGTTTGCAATTGCAAAATAAAACAAAGTTGTGGAATATTCTTACATTCAATTTGTCGTTCAGCAAAATGAAAATGATATTTCTGTTTTCCCCAATCCAGCTACTTCATATATAAATTATTCATTCTAAAAATTCTATTCGTTCCATTGCGATTAAAGACATTCAAGGACGAACACTAAAATCTTTCACTGCAAATAATTCTTCCGAAAACATTTCTTAAATGTTTTCGGTTTATCACCTGGTTTATATCTTTTGCAGATAGAAAAATCCGTTTATAAATTTCTAAAAAACTAATCAACGTTTTCTTCGAACAACGATCAACGCCCTGCTTACCTCGTCATTCACCACTTCCTGCCCGCCCCGAAGTTTCACCGGCAAAAGCCCTTCTTTCGCCGCTCCAATATTCGGAGTTACCTAAACACTATTTTTGCAGGACCTTTTTAGCTATAGTTTTATTTTATCAAATTTTAATAAAAGAAAACAATTTATATGGACGACAATGAAAAAAATTATCCCACACGACCACACCGCAGAGTATGGCCGGGTTTGTTTATAGTTGGAGCCGGCATTTTATTATTAGCACGCGAAATGCACGCAGATATTCCCGATTGGATTTTTACCTGGCCCACATTACTTATCTGCATCGGTATTGTAATTGGTTTTCAGAGCGGGTTTAGAAGAAGTGCGTGGCTGCTTCTTGTTGTTGCTGGCGGTTTTTTTCTTGTTGACAGAGAAATGCCCGAGTTCCATCTGCATCATTACATATATCCTTTGCTTCTTATTCTTCTAGGACTGTTTTTTATTTTCAGACGCAGAAATGAAGAATGGGTTCGTCAAAGACAGGAATGGAAAAGCAGCTGGAAAAATAGCTGGCGTAATATGGAACATGGAGCAACCGTTAGCGCAGGAACAAATGTAAATACAGACTCCGGGGAATTTATAGACAGCACTTCAATTTTCGGAAGCGTAAAAAAAATAGTTCTTTCAAAAAATTTTAAAGGTGGCGATATAACCTGCATTATGGGCGGCGCAGAAATTGATTTGAGCCAGGCGGATATTCAAGGTCCGGTAAGAATGGACATTACTCAACTTTTTGGCGGAACTAAATTAGTTGTTCCCGGAAACTGGAATGTAAAAACAAATGTCACTTCAATTTTTGCAGGAGTAGAAGATAAAAGAGCAATGCAAATAACAACACCGGATGAAAATAAAACTTTGATACTTGATGGCACTTCAATTTTTGGCGGAATTGAAATAACGAGTTACCCGACGAAGATGTAGTGAACAAATGAGATAATGTGAAGATTTGAAAATGTGAAAATGGGGAACCTGCAATTTATGAATGCAAGATAAAATAAACCCACCGTTTCATAGTACTACAACTGATGAACGGATTGCGACGCAACGATGATGCTATGAAAAACAAATGGCCGTATCAAAAAAACTCAAAACTGAAAACCCAAAATTGTTGACATTAACTGACTTAAAAATATTTTTATGCAATGGTATTTAGCAAAAATGATTTACAGGATCATTTGCGGAGATGGAAATCACACCGCGCAGTTTGACGAGCAATTGCGATTGATAAGCGCTGATGACGTGTTGCATGCATTTCAAAAAGCAAGAAGACTTGGCGAACAGGAAGAAGATAATTTTTTAAATGCGAGTGATAAACCTGTGCATTGGAAATTTATTGATGTGGCTGAATTGCATAAGCTTGATGAATTGATTGATGGCGCTGAAATGTATTCGAAAATTCGTGAGGAAGATGATGCAGATATTTATATTCGCATTGCACATTTAAAAGCAGCGCATTTATTGGAGAACAGCACATTTGAAACTTTCCATCTAAATTAAAAGGCATTGAACCATCCGGGAGAATTCAACAAAAAATTTAAAATTGCATTTGCGTTATGGTGGTTTGCGTGGGCTGCGTTGCAATACACTGTGCTGGTGAATTATGGAGTAACAATGACGCAAGCGTTTGTTGACAGTGCAGTAAGTAATCTTTTACTTGC
>DATHPY010000474.1:0-2602 GCA_035483315.1 Puia sp.
AATTGGTTGTCGATTTATATGCAGATTACCAACGCTTAAATTGGTCTTCAACCTGGCATCACGATCGCCAGATGGTGAAAGGTTATATTGCATATACAACTCCTGCTTTGACAATAGGCGCTGAAGGATTTATTAACACAATCAGAAATGATACGCGCGAATATAGAGGAACTGCCAATGGCGGTGGATCAGATACGATCAATACAGCAGCAAATGGTTTATCATTCTATGTTCACGGAAATATAGTTCCTAACAAACTCCGCTTCTTCGCAAGAGTTGATTTGTACAACCCGAACAAGAATATCAATGCCGCCGATTCTGCTTATGCAGGATTGTCTTCACCAAACGGATATAATTCAGGTTCGTATAAAGCAACGTACAATAATACCGGCGCAGTTGCGAGTGTAACTTCGCTCGGCGATATTTCTTCAAAAGAAACTTTTTTTACCGTTGGTCTTGATTTTACTCCGTATAAAAATGTGCACTTTATGCCAAATATTTGGTACACGCATTACAAATCTCAATTGGCTACAGTTCCCGGTATGTCAGCTGGTAACTCGGATGGCAATTATGACCTGGTGTACAGAATGACATTCTTTTTTGTTTTTGGTAAATAATTATTTTATAACTGACCAGTTTAATTTTTTATAACTCCTAATAAAAAGATTATGAAACGGAATTTTTTAAATCTTAAAAATTTATTCGTCGCATCACTTTCTGTTATCGTTTTAAGTTTTGCATCATGTGGCGGAAGCGGTGGTTCAGGCGGCGGGTCGGACAGCACATCATCCTCATCTAATAATGATGCATTGATTGGAGCGGGAAGCTCATTCGACAATCCTTTATTTTCAAAAATGTTTTCTGAGTATAATAAAGCAAACGGACTGAAAGTAAATTATCAGTCTGTTGGTTCAGGCGCTGGTATTTCTCAGCTCACAAATAAAACAGTTGACTTCGGCGCATCCGACGCGCCAATGAATGGTAAGCAAGATTCAGCATTATCTGCACCGGCGTTACATATACCTGTTACTGCAGGTGCAGTTGTGTTGAGTTATAATCTCCCTGAAGTGAAAGATACATTGCTATTGACTCCTGCAGTTATTGCAGATATTTTTCTTGGAAAAATTACAAAATGGGATGATGGAAAAATTGCTGCAATTAATAAGGGAGTAAAACTTCCATCAACATCAATTGTGATCGCGCATCGCTCTGATGGAAGCGGAACAACAAATATTTTTACTACATATCTTTCAAAAGTAAGCGAAGAATGGAGCACTAAAGTTGGTAAAGGTTCTGCAGTTAATTGGCCGGTAGGTTTAGGCGGAAAAGGTAACGAAGGTGTTGCCGGCAGCGTAAAACAAACACCCGGCGCCATTGGCTATATTGAATTGGCTTATGCCATTCAGAATAATATGGCGTATGCAAAAGTGCAAAATAAATCAGGCAATTTTATTACACCGACTATCGCCAGTGTTACAGCGGCTGCAAACATCGCTATTCCTGCAGATTCAAAAATTTCTCTTACAAATACTGATGCTGCTGATGGTTATCCTATTTCCAGTTTATCATGGGTATTGATCTATAAAGAACAAAAATATGGCGATCGTTCTGCCGACAGAGCAACTAAATTGTTGAAGCTGATCTCTTGGGTGATTCACGATGGACAACAATTCAGCAGTGCATTAAATTATGCTCCGCTTTCTCCTAATGCCGTTAGTGTTGGAGATGCAATTTTAAAATCGGCCACTTATGATGGCAAACCGATTCTTCAATAAGAAGATGGAATATAGAAGTTAGAATATAGCAGCATTTATTCTAACTTCTATATTCTAACTTCTAACTTCTAACTTCTAAAAAGGAATTATGGATACTCCTGTTGAACAAGAATTACTTACCCGCAGTTCGGAAATTCCGATGCGGGTAATTAATTCTGCAAAAACATCAGAAGTGGTTAATACCATCAAAAGAATAAAACGTTCTTATCGCCAGATACGAACTGAAAATGTTTTTAAAAAAACATTGTGGGTAATGGGTTTGGCGATGGTGATTTTGGTGTTTGGTATAATGCTTACACTGATGGTTGAATCAATTCCTTCTATAAAAGCATTAGGATTAAAATATCTCTGGGGAAAAACATGGGACCCTGTTCAGGATATTTACGGAGCATTTCCATTTTTGTTAGGAACGTTGCTTTCTTCTTTTCTTGCCTTAATAATTTCTATTCCTTTTTCATTTGGAGTTGCAGTTTTTTTGGGAGAATATTATCCGAAAGGCTGGCTCTCTGATTTTTTAAAAAACACCGTTGAATTAATTGCTGCAGTTCCTTCAGTGATTTATGGTTTTTGGGGACTTGCCGTATTAGTGCCGATAGTCAGAAGCTTTGAATCGAAGATCGGTGTAGAGCCGGTCGGAGTCGGCATTTTCAGTTCTTCATTAATATTAGCTGTGATGATCATTCCGTACGCTGCATCGCTCGGAAGGTCAATGATACAAATGGTTCCATCACAATTAAAGGAAGGAGCATATTCATTAGGCGCAACACGATGGGAAGTTATCCGCAGCGTAATTTTTCCATACACAAAATCAGGATTATTTGCCGGAG
>DATHPY010000475.1:0-5818 GCA_035483315.1 Puia sp.
AGCTTTGGGACGGGAAAGAAATAACAGTTGAACCACAAACAGAAACTTATTTTTATAATGAGGCGCAAACTTTTCCACTTCAGATCGGTAAAGACAAAGATGGAAATGTTACACAAGTTTGGATATTAGGTATCGATGAATTTGATAAAGTGAAATGATAAAAATTTACCCCGAGGCTTTATCACAATTTTTCGTCTTTTTAAAATTTAATAATAGCGACTTTAATAAGCAGGAATGAAAGGTCAAATTTCTTTTTTCGAATTTGACGAATTCAGAGATTAGCCATTCCTGCATAACGACAACTCCCATGAACAACAAAAAATTTGCATTGAACACGACCATACTTTTTTGTCTCTGCATCTTTTTTAGTGTCAAAGATATTGCGCAAGCCACTGCACAAAAATCCATTCCAAAAGATTGGTATCAAAAAGATCCAAATACTGATTCCCTGGCAGGTATCAGTTTGGATAAAGCGTACCAACTCTTAAAAGGCAGAAGTTCAGTAACTGTAACAGTAGCCATAATAGACAACGGCATTGATTTGGAACATGAAGACTTGAAAAACGTGATCTGGACCAACAAAAAAGAAATACCAGGCAATGGCATTGATGATGATCATAATGGCTATGTAGATGATGTGCATGGATGGAACTTCAGGGGCGCCAAGGACGGAACAATGATTGAGAACGAACAGAGGGGTTCAACGCAATTTTACCTGGCGTGGAAAGATAAATTCGAAAATGCAGACACAAATTTTTTAGATGCTAAAGACAAAAAAGAATTTGCGATCTACCTAAAAGCTAAAAAAGATTATCTAGAAAAGTTAAAAAGCAAAGACTCTTCCGATATTCGATTTTCCTACAATGCAGATTATCATTCGGACAAGTTGATATCAAATGATCTCCAAATTTCCAGTAATCTGTATTATGGAAGCCCATATGTTAAACTCACATCCAATCTCACGCATGGAACACATGTAGCGGGAATTATTGGCGCCCAAAGAAATAATAATAAAGGCATTGATGGAATTGCTGATAATGTGTTGATCATGCCAATCGTCGCCTCAACGGCAATTGGTGATGAGAGAGATAAAGATGTGGCAAATGCAATATATTATGCGGTTGATAATGGAGCAAAAATTATCAGCATGAGCTTTTCAAAATTGTATTCATCCCAAAAAAAAATGGTTGATGAAGCAATTCGTTATGCAGAAAAAAAAGAAGTATTGATCGTTCATTGTGCGGGTAATGATGGTGTCAATATTGACAGTCCCGCCAATTATCATTATCCCATAGCTATTGATGAGAACGATTCGGTCGCGGGTAATTTTATTACCGTCGGATGGAGCAGGCCATTATTCGATCACCGTTTGGCTCATCCTTATTCGAACTACGGGAAAAAAAATGTCGATCTCTTCGCCCCTGGAAGTGATATCTACTCTACGGTTCCCGGTAATGGCTATGATTACAAATCAGGTTCCAGTATGTCAGCGCCAGTTGTATCAGGCGTAGCTGCTTTGTTATTTTCTTATTTCCCTTCATTGACGGTAAAACAGGTAAAAGAAATTCTGTTAGGGTCAGTTTATAAACCCAATCAAATCGTCAACAGACCGCAAACAAAAACAGAAGTGCATTTCAATACCTTGTCTGTTACCGGAGGCATCGTTAATGCGTATAACGCAGTTAAAATGGCGATGCTTTGGCAGAATAAAACGTCCGGGTCAAAATAATAGTGATCAAAAATCATTTGCATGGAAATATTTTACTTTCCGGAATTCCTGGCTATAAGTGCTTCATGCACCTTAATCGCATTTTTAATAGCCTGCTGATGGTCCTCGGCAATGTGAGGAATAAATAAAGAATCAGAAAAACTAAAGAGAACAGGGCTCTCCAGGTGAAGAAGCCCGCTGTAGGTATTATCCGAAGAATCTTTTTGATATTCCAGCTGGTATTCCATTTCCTCTATCAAACATGTGATAACTGGCATAAAGCTGCTTAAGGGTGACAGGCGTTTTATATATAACGGTAATCTATAACCGAAAAATATTTCCTGTTATAACCATTTCACCGTTATTACCATTCCGTCAATGAATATATCTTTCAATGCTGAGGGAAAGCTGAAGTAAGCAGGTAAATGATGTGGATTCACACTTTTTCAGTATTTCTTCAGATTTGAACGCTATTTTTCTAGACTATTTGAATAACAAATCAAAAACCATCAAACCATTACTTGTTTCGGTGCAAAATATTATCATGATAAAAAAATCCTGTTTGTGGTTCGAATTACTGCATTTGGGTTATCAGCAACTATTTCTTTCATTTGACCGTAATATTGTTTCGATGTACATGACATCATTTCTTTAACATTTCTAAAATGAAAACACTATTTATCTTTCTTATTTCAATTTCTTTTTTTTCAAATATTTTCTGGCACTATAATCTGGAAGAAGCAAAGCAAATTGCTAAGAAAGAACATCGTCACATCCTGCTTAATTTTTCCGGTTCGGATTGGTGCGGACCATGCATAAGAATGCACAATGAAATTTTTGAAAGTGATGTTTTCCAAAAAATGTCAGATACAGACCTGGTTTTAGTCAATGCAGATTTTCCACGAAAGAAAAAAAACCAACTCACATCGCAACAACAGGAAATTAATAATGCCATGGCTGATCAATACAATTCGCAAGGAAAATTTCCATACACTTTATTGCTTGATGCAAATGGAAAAGTGCTGAAAGACTGGGATGGGTTTCCAAGTGAAAGTCCCGAAGCTTTTACGACGGAAGTCAGGAATGGTATTTATGCAGACAAATAAAATGATGAGTGAGAAAAATGTTTTTAATAAGAGTCTGAAATTGATGGGTAACCATTTTCAGATAAGCGCGGTTGCAGAAAATGAAACTTGGGCGAATGAAAGAATTGATGCTGCTATTCAAGAAATTCAGCGGATAGAAAAACTACTTACAACTTTTAATGATTACAGTGAAACAAATCTGATAAATAAAAACGCAGGGATTGCACCAGTGCAGGTTAGCCGGGAAACATTTGATATTATTGAACGATCTGTAAAAATTTCCTGCATCACGCAAGGAGCATTTGATATCAGTTACGGTTCTGTTGATAAACGTTTCTGGAATTTTGATACAGCAATGAAATCATTGCCGGATAAAGAAACAGCAAAACAAACGGTGAAGCTTATCAATTACAGGAACATTATTTTAGATAAAGAAAAAACAACGGTATTACTGAAAGAAAAAGGAATGCGAATTGGATTTGGCGGAATTGGAAAAGGATATGCAGCAGAAAGGGCAAAACAAATAATGAAAGAAATGAACGTGGAAAGCGGTATTGTAAATGCTTCAGGGGATTTAACTACATGGGGTTATCAACCCGATGGCAAGCCATGGACGATCGGAATTGCTGACCCCAATGCGAAAGAGAAAGTATTTTCTTACATGAATATTACCAATATGGCTATTGCCACATCGGGCAACTATGAAAAGTATATTATCATCAACGGAAAAAAATATTCACATACTATTGATCCGCGCACCGGGCTTCCTGTAACAGGAATAAAAAGTGTGACGATCATCAGTCCAAATACGGAGATAGCTGATGCGATGGCAACACCGGTAATGATCATGGGAATTAAAGCGGGGCTTGATATGATCAACCAGATAAATAATTTAGAAGCAATAATTATTGATGATGATGACAAAATTTACAAATCAAAAAATATTCATTTTTCTTAAAAAAAACTTATGAGAAAACAAACATTGATGAAATGTTGCGCAGCGCCACTTGCGGGAATAATATTAGTTTCCTGCGCGCACGTAAAAGAATATCAGAAAAGCAGGATCAACGATTCTGAAATGATCCTTGCAAACCGGAAAGTAGAAAAAAATGAACTGAATGCCCATTCTTATCGCGAAGGATCGTCAGGCGCTAACGGTGGAAAAACCGGCGGTGGCTGCGGATGTAATTAATTTTAGTGAACAACTGGAAAACACAACATGAAAAAAATCTGTCTCACTGTTATCGGCATGTTTATTTTAATGGCACATGCATTTTCGCAAGTTTCCACTAAAGACACATCAACATACAAACCAAAAAAATTGAAGCTGGATGAAATAAATCTTGTTTCGAGTTATTATAATCAAACGGCAGACAAATCCGCTGTAATGGGCGGAACGCCGGGACCTAAAGGCATTGGTGATGTAACTGATTTTGCAAACGGAATCGATTTGAAATTTATATCGCTGGATGGCAAGCATCGCAAAAATACATTGACCGGTGGAATTGGCATTGATTATCATACCGCCGCTTCCCAGGCATTTGTAGATTCCAACGGGCACGCACGCAACAATGGAACAAGAATATATCCAACATTAGACTGGACTATCGAAAATGAAAAAAAAGGAACTGAATTTGGCATAGGCGCATATTATTCTGCAGAGCATAATTATTATCATTCAAAAGGTATCAATACTTCGTTCGCAAAAAAGACAAATAATAATGGAGAGTTTAGTGTAAAGCTAACAGGCTACTTTGACAATATTAAAATGATAAAGCCCGCAGAGTTTGAGCCTGTTGATTCTGTTACTAACGTTTCTCCAACTGACAGTGTTGTGTATGTAACAACAGCCAGTGGAACTACAAAGGCATTAATATACAGCAATGGTGGGCTCGTTAATAAAGGTTCAAAACCGAAGTTGCCTTCGCAATCAAGAAATACATACACCGCCTCATTTTCATTCTCGCAAGTAATTAATCAGCGGCTGCAGGGGAGTGTCGATATGGATTTTGTTTATCAAAATGGATATCTCGGTCTTCCTTTTCATCGTGTGTTTTTTAACAATGGAAAGGATACTATTGAAACTCTTCCATCGCAACGCTTTAAATTTCCTATCGGATTCAGGCTAAATTATTTTTTGGGTGATAATATTATCCTGCGCGGTTATTATCGTTTTTATATTGACAACTGGGGACTCAAATCACATACTGCAGAATTAGAAGTGCCGGTAAAAATAACTCCATTCTTTTCGCTATCGCCATTTTACAGGTATTATGTACAAACTGCTGTAAATTATTTCGCAGCTTATGAAGCACATTCACCAACAGATAAATATTTTACAAGCAACTACGCATTGGCAGCGTTTAAAAGTAACTCCTTTGGTATGGGATTGAGACTTGCTCCTCCAAAAGGCGTGTTGATAAAAAGCCTAAGCGCAATAGAAATAAGATACAGTCATTATACTCAAACTACTGATCTGGTTTCTGATATTATTTCAATGAACCTGAAATTCAGATAGAACGATTTTGTTTTAACTAACGTGGATGAACATGTAAAAAAAGATCGTGAGGGATTCTTCTTATAAATTCATTTATGTCGTTAATGCTGAAATGAATTTTGATTATGAGTGAGGTGTTTTCCGTCTCCAAATCGTCTGCCTAAGATAACCTTGAAAATACTTTTATCAATACTTGGCGTAAGCCCAAAACCATAGCCTGCATTGAATTCCCAGCGTGGATCAAAATCTGCATCTACTGCAATAAATAACTGGTGTTGTTGCACATTGGTAGGATCAAACCCTTTTACCGGACCAAAAGATCCATAATATTCAATACCCGGTGCAAATATTTTTCCGATCTGGTAACTAAATTTAAAATCCGGTGCAAAGATCAATCCGCGACCAGCATCGGCGCCTTTAAATGTTGCGTCAAGCACAGGATTTATTGCAAGATAAACCGGGCCTAATTGTTTATCAATAATTGGTCTTATTTCCAGCGTCCATATGTCGGGGTCATAACCATCTTTT
>DATHPY010000476.1:0-4698 GCA_035483315.1 Puia sp.
ATCCAAAAAATCCGGGATCTGCAAATGCTGACAACCCAGACTTAAAACCGTTACACCCGCAACGTTCGGATGATCTGCATAAGCGGCAAGCAGTTTGCTTAAAATCGCAGAATCTTGTCGTGTGCCGCCACAACCGCCCTGGTGATTTAAAAATTTTATTCCATCAACATTTTTGAAAAGAAAATTATTTCTTTTTTCGGAGAAAGAAAGATCTATTTCAATATCATCAATATTTTTTCCTTCTTTAAAAGCTTCTACTAATAAATGCGCGTACTGGCGATATTTTCCGGTGACAGAATATCCCAATTCATTTTGCAAGGCTTCGCGGATAACATCCAGATTTCTATTCTCGCAAAAAACTGTTGGCAAAAAGATCCAGTAGTTTGCTGTACCAACTCGTCCATCACTGCGATGATAACCATTAAATGTACGGTTGATAAATTTTGAAACATCCGGTTTGTGCCATTCGTAATGTGCCGCGCGATACGAATAATCTTGCGCAGCGTGTTTTGTATTATCAGTCGTCATTAAAGAACCTGCAGACAGATCAGATTGCAGTTTACCGACCAGCGTTCCGTACATAATAACTTCATCGCCGGTTTTCATATCCTGCATAAAAAATTTATGCTTCGCGCCAATATCATTTTGCAAAACATAAGAATTACCATTGTGCAAAATGGTTTCTCCTTTTTTTAAATTAGTAAGTGCCACCAGCACGTTATCTTTCGGATGTATTTGAAGAACTCTTTGTTTCATTTAGAATTATTTTTAGCCTCATCCTCCAACTCCTTCTCCTGCCAGAGAAGGAGCGGCGCTTCAAAACTTATTTAAACATTTTATCTTCCACATGATCTTTTGAATAAATTTTCGACTTTAGTTTCAAATTTAGCATTCTCCACTTCATTTTCACAGTTTCAAATTAGCATATTTGCTTATTAAAGAGCTCTATCCAAATGTACATAACCTCCATCCACATGGATCAGCTGACCCGTTGTGTGACTTGATCTTGATGATAATAAAAACGCGGCGGTGTTTGCAATTTCTTCCGATGTCGTCATTCTTTTTTCCAACGGAATTTTTGAAACGATGTCTTTTAATTTTTCTTCCGGGTTTGGCAAAGTCTTTATCCAGCTTTCATACAAGGGCGTCCAGCATTCTGCAACAACAATTGCATTTACGCGAATTCCGTATTTCAATAATTCAACTGCCCACTCGCGCGTGAGCGCATTGCGCCCGCCGTTTGCTGCAGCATATGCAGATGTTCCGCCCTGCCCGGTCTCTGCAGTTTTTGAAGTGATATTTACAATCGCGCCTTTTGATTTTTTTAATTCCGGCAATGCAAAATGCGCCATTAAATAATAATGAATTAAATTTTTGTGCAACGACTCCACAAATAATTCATAGTTCCCATTTTCAAGATTCACTCCATCGTTAACGCCGGCATTATTCACCAAGCCATCTATCTTCCCAAATTTTTCTATAGTAGCTTTCACTGCATGTTCACAATCATTTGGTTTCGTCAATTCAGCAATAACCTGAAAAGCCTTGCTGCCATTGGCTTGCAGCTCGTGCAATGTTTTCAGATTGTCTTCACGATTTCTTCCGACAATAACCGGAATAGCTTCTTCAGCAGCGAGCAATTTTACAATTCCCTCGCCAATTCCTTTTGCACCGCCCGTTACAATGATCACTTTATTTTTTAACTGCAGATCCATTCTGATGTACGATTTTCTTTAGTTCGGTTATTCGTTACTGTTAGTATCAATTTTTTATTACACAGATTTTAGCGGATTACGCGAACGTTGTTTTTATCTGTTCGCCACAATAGTCACAAAGACAGAAAGAAACACTAAGAAAACTTCGTGCTCCTTAGCGCCTTTGTGGAAAATATTTTCGGTTATTCATTAACGTTATATTTTATTCGACGTTGTTAATAATTATAAACATTTCAATAAATCAAGTCATCCTATCAATCCCATCAATCTTCCAAAATCCAGGTTCAGACAATTCTCAACTATCAATTAATAAAACCCTTTCTTCAACGCATCATCATATGAAATTGTTTTTTGTTTTTGCGTGCCGAGACCGTCAATTCCTAATTCAATAACATCTCCGGGTTTTAAATACCACGGAGGTTTGAAACCAAGCCCAACGCCAAACGGCGTGCCTGTTGAAATTACATCGCCAGGCAACAGCGTCATAAATTGCGAGAGATACGAAACTAAAAACGGAATTTTAAAGATCATGTCGCTTGTGTTGGAATGTTGTAATTTTTCTCCGTTCACATTCAGCCACAAATTTAAATTCTGCGGATCTTTAATTTCGTCTTTTGTTGCAAGAAATGGACCGAGCGGAGCAAATGTGTCGCAACTTTTTCCTTTCACCCATTGACCGTTGTGTTCAATCTGAAATTCTCTTTCTGAATAATCATTATGCAAAACATAACCGGCAATATATTCATTCGCATTTTCTTCTTTTATATAAGAGGTTTTTTTTCCAATGACGACCGCGAGTTCAACTTCCCAATCTGTTTTTACAGAATTTTTTGGAATGATGATATCATCATCCGGTCCGCACAACGCAGTCGTTGATTTAAAAAATATGATCGGTTCGGTTGGAGTTTGCGCGCCGGTTTCCTGGGCATGTTGTATATAATTCAGTCCTATGCAAACTATTTTTGAAGGACGTGCAACTGCACTTCCTAACCGTGTTCGGGATTTTATTTCAGAGAGTAATTGACTCTTTTTATTAATAAACTCCTGCAATCTTTTCAACCCATCAGTTTCAAAAAAATGTTCGTTATAATCTTCTCCAAATGCCGATGCATCATACATCACGTCATTTAAAATAACGCCGGGTTTTTCTTTATTTAATTCTCCGAAGCGAAAAAGTTTCATGGTGATTTTATTTCGTGAAATGTGACAGGTGAAACGTGAAGTGTCAATTCACTTCTCACGTTTGACGTCTCACTGATCTAATTATTCAGTTTCAAAAATCCGCCGTCAATAGGATAATCTGTTCCGGTAATAAAAGCGGCTTCATCGCTGCACAAAAATAAAACTAACGCAGCAATTTCTTCCGGCTTCGCCATTCTTCCGATCGGCTGACTCTTTGATAATTTCTCAAACATCTCTTTTTCTTTTCCCGGATAATTTTTCGCGATAAATCCATCAACGAACGGCGTATGAACTCTCGCAGGCGAAACACAATTGCAACGGATATTATCAGCAAGATAATCCCGCGCAACACTTAACGTCATTGAATATACCGCGCCTTTGGTCATGGAATATGCAAAACGATCCTGCAAACCAACTTGCGCCGCAATGGAACAAATGTTTACAATAATTCCACAACCTTGTTGCTGCATTAACGGAATAGCTGCGTGCAAACTATTGTACACGCCTTTTATATTTACACTGTACAAGCGATCCATGTCGGCTTCGCTTGTCGTATGTGCCTTACCGATATGCGAAACGCCGGCGCTGTTAACGAGCACATCAATTTTATTTATTTTTTTGAAAACCTCCGTCACCTGTTGCTGATCTGCCACATTACATTGGTGTGCAAATGCTTTGCCACTGGCATTTTCAATTTCTTTTGTAAGATCTTCGGCATCTTCTTTATTAATGTCTGCGATGTGAACGTTAGCGCCCTGTTTTGCAAAAAGCAGGGAAATAGCTTTTCCAATTCCGCTTCCGCCCCCGGTGATAATTGTGTTTTTATTTTTTAAGCTGAACATAAATCCCAATTTAATAAATCTTTCTTCGCTCTTATTTTAATTCCTCATTTAATTTTAAGTCGCAGCAACCGGTTTTATTTTATATCCGCTGATCGCATAAAACAAAACAACAACAAAACAAATTAATGGTACGATATACGCGGTTTGAATACTTCCTGTTTTGTCTGAGATCAAACCCATAAACACTGCGCCAAATGCGCCCCCGATAATTGACATGACCAGAAACGATGAAGCAATTTTTGTCTCTTCACCCAAGCCTTTTATGCCCAATGCAAAAATTGTCGGAAACATAATTGACATAAAAAACGGCGTAGCCATTACTGCATAAACGGGCGTTGAACCTTTTGTCGTAACTGCAATTATTAATAATAAAGTATTTACTGCGGCATAAATTCCAAGCAGGCGCGCAGGTTTTATATAGCGCATTAAAAAAGTTCCCAAAAATCTTCCGGTAACAAATCCGATCATTGCGTAACCCCACCAGGTGCCCGCATCTTTTTCCGGAAGGGCCATCACATATTTTGAGAACCTGATAAAAAAACTTCCCACAGCTACTTGCGCGGCAACATAAAAAAATTGTGCAACTACCGCCCACTTTAAATGACTGAATTTTAAAATTTTTAAAGAAAACTTTGTGTCGTGCGCAACGCTGTTGTCTTCTGTTACTTTCGGAAATTTTGTGACGAGAAATAAAATGATAACAACAAAAACAACCAGTGCTATCACGAGATAAGGAATTTTAACTGCAGATGCTTCTTTATTTAAATAATTATGCAACTCCACCGGATCCATTTTTTGCAATTCTTCTTTTGAATGTTCAATGCCCGAAAGTATAAATATGCTTCCGAGAATTGGTGCAAGCACTGCACCTAATCCATTAAATGATTGCGCAAAATTTAATCGTTGTTCGGCTGTTGCAGGATCTCCCAAAATAGTCATGTAAGGATTGGCAACTGTTT
>DATHPY010000477.1:0-3407 GCA_035483315.1 Puia sp.
CAAACTGGCAATCGCTCGATTCGCAGTGCCTCGCAAATATGAATGATATGGTAACGCGTTATCACAAACAAGTTATGATTTGTGAAGTAGGAATGGATGTTACTGCGCCAACAACCTGCGAAGCTTTTTTGACTGACATCATTAAAAAAACAAAATCTGTTTCGGGAAATAACGGACTTGGCGTTTTTTATTGGGAACCGGAATCTTACAACTGGCAGGGATATGGCGAAGGAGCTTTTGATAATACAGGCAAACCTACTGTTGCGCTGAATGCATTTTTGAATTAAGATTTTAGAAGGATAAATTCAAAAAAAAATTATTAATAAATAAGTAGTGGTTCAGTTTCAATAGTAAGACCACACCGTAAAAATAATTTGCCGGTCAGCGACCGGCAAAGGCGGAATGCAGCAGTTGGTCGCCTGACCAACTGCTGGATGAATTTGTTATGATTCAAAGTGAGATACAATAAATAAATCAAGATGTTTATCAGAAAAATTTCTTTAGTGATTTTAATTGCTTCTGTTTTTTATTTTACAAATGCATTTACTTTTTTGAATCCGGGTAATAAAAACAAAAAAGAAAAAATGCTGGGCGCGGATATTTCTTTTTTACCGCAACTTGAAAACCGGGGAATTAAGTTCAGTGATAATGGTGTTGAAAAAGATGCGATACAGATTTTGAAAGATCATGGCTTTAATTATATCCGACTGAGAATTTTTAATGATCCGGCTGCAGATAGCGGTTATTCTCCCAAAAAAGGATTTTGTGACCTGGATCATACAAAAGCAATGGCGTTGCGCATCAAAAATAGAAAAATAAAATTTCTTCTTGATTTTCATTACAGCGATACATGGGCCGATCCCGGAAAACAATTCAAACCTTCTGCATGGAAAAATTATGATTTTGAACAATTGAAAAATGCCGTTTATGATTTCACAAAAAAAGTAATTACTGAATTAAAAAATCAGGGTACTGCTCCCGATATGGTTCAAATAGGAAATGAAATAAATCATGGAATGATCTGGCCTGATGGAAGTTTTTCTCATCCTGATACACTTGCTGAATTTATCAAAGCCGGAATAAGAGCAGTGAGAGAAGTAAATCCGTCTACGAAAATTATGCTTCACATTGCATGCGGCGGCCAAAATGAAGAATCAAGAACATTCATTGATGCAATGCTTGCGCGAAATGTTCAGTTTGATATTATTGGTGAATCATATTATCCACGCTGGCATGGAACGCTCGGGCAACTTGACAGCAATCTCACTGATCTTACTAAAAGATATAAGCAGGATGTTGTTGTTGCAGAATATACTGAGCATAAAAAAGAAGTCAATGACATTGAGTTTAATTTGCCAAATGATAAAGGCACCGGAACTTTTATTTGGGAACCATTAAATACGTGGGAACAAATTTTCAATAAAAAAGGAATGGGAAAAGATTCTTTATTGAATATTTATTCTGGTATCAAAATGAAATATAAAATTCAGTGATAAAATTTCAAGTTTTATCAATCTTCTTTTTTGATTTGCTTAAAATCAAATTACTGATCGTCCACCCGGCTGCTGCGCCTAAAAATCTTTTAATAATATTTCCTGATTTGCCCGGTAATATCTTTTTTACAACAACTGATCCTATCGTTCCGGCCAGCGCTGGCAATAAAGAATCATGCTCAGTGAGCACATTATGAAAAGCGCTTTTTATAAGATTAACTGATTTCAGGCTTTCATACGTTTCTTCCAGTTCATCGTGTAATGCCTGTTCCTGTTGTTTTTTCTTTTGTTCCAAAAAATAAATTCTTTCCCTCAAATCTTTTGCGGAATATATTTTCATTTCCATATTAAAACTTTATTGTATCAACTTTCAAATCTCTAATTAATACTAAGAAAATACTGTGCCGCAAACCTTCTGAATAACTGGCATGAATATATCTTATAAGGAATAGTAGTTTAACCTTTTTTAATAAAGCGGGAAAAATAATTCATGTCTTTTAAAAAAAACGCCTTAATAATTTTTATTGCCCTTTTCCCTGCGGTTATTTTTGCGCAGCAACAAAATCCTGATACGGCGAAAGTTCGTCAAAAAGATCTGCTCGAAATCTTTTCCAAATACATCAAATTTAAAAAACACAAAATTCCTAAAGAGAGAGTAGTGTATTTTTCTTTTTTGCCTTTGTCCGGCGCATCAACAAACGGTAACAGTTTTATTGTGTCGTCAGTGAACGCGACATTCCGCCTGGGGCCGGTTAATAATACAAACCTGTCGAGTGTTTATTTTATTCCGTACACAAATTTGAGTACGCGTTTTGGTTTTATTATTAAGCCCAACGTGTATTTGAACGATAATAAATGGAACATGAATGGTGACCTGAGAATTATTCATAATGATGTGGAAACTTATGGACTTGGTAGCAGTACTTCTTCCGATAGCGGCGACTTAGTTTCGAATAATCAGATCAGAATTTATGTGAACGCAAACCGCCGTGTCATAGATTATTTCTACGTAGGCTTAGGTTATAATCTTGATCGCTTTTATAACATTCATGAAAACTGGACACAAAGCACAGAAAGCGCTTTTAAAAGATACGGTGTGGGAACTGGTTCTTCGTCAACAACAAGCGGCATCGGACCAAATTTTGTTTATGACAGCAGGGCGAATTTAAATAATCCTATTGATGGATATTATTCTTCTCTTTCATTCAGACTCAATCCGAATTTTTTAGGAAGTTCCTCTACATGGACTTCAATTTATTTTGACAACAGAAAATATATTCCGTTAAGCGATCACTGGCATTCTGTACTAGCTTTTTGGGCTGTGTATTGGGGAACTTTTGGCAATGTTCCTTACTTGGATTTGCCAACAACTGCAGGTGACGTAAGTGAAAAAATTGGCAGAGGATATTTGCGCTGGCGTTATCGCGGAAAACAAATGTTATATGGAGAAGCTGAGTATCGGTTTGATATCACTGCAAACGGACTTTTAGGTGGAGTTGTTTTTACTAATATAGAAAGCTTCACGCAACCCGATAACAATAATTTTTCTTATTTGCTTCCTGCAATCGGAACAGGATTGCGCGTTAAGTTCAATAAAAAATCAAACGTAAATATGACACTTGATTTTGCGGTTGGCAAAAACTCTTTTGACTGGCATTTAAGTCTTGGTGAATTTTTTTGATTGGCAAGTATTGATCTTTTTATCTCATTGTTGTTGAAAAACGATTTTTACTTTTTTAGATAAGAAATAACAAGCCTTGTAAATAAATTTTTAAAAATGATAAGTGTAGAAATATTTTCGCTTAAAGGGGAAATATTTTCATGAGTGAATTAGTTAATGTTTAATAAAAAATCGAATTAGTTTGATAAACTCAAGCTTATGAACATCTGTTTATAAAAAATGAGTTGTTGAAT
>DATHPY010000478.1:0-2023 GCA_035483315.1 Puia sp.
CAATTTTCAATAATCCTTTTTCCAATTTATCTCTTAATAAAATAAGGCGGTCATTTTCTGTTTTCATTTCCTGCGTACACAACTCGCACACTCTTCCCAAACCGACAATTCCCGGAACATTAAGCGTACCGCTGCGCATTCCGCGTTCATGTCCACCGCCATCCATTTGCGCGGTCAATCTTACACGCGGATCTTTTCTGCGCACATACAACGCACCAACTCCTTTCGGTCCGTACATTTTATGCGCGCTTAACGACATCAGATCGATCCCATCTTTATTAACGTCAACAGCAATTTTTCCAACGGCCTGCGCCGCGTCCGTAAAAAAAAGCACATTGTGTTTACGTGCAATTTTGCTGATCTCATTTATAGGTTGTATCACGCCAATTTCATTATTGGCATACATCACCGCAATTAAAATTGTTTTTGGGGTGATCGCGGATTCAAATTCATTTAGATCAATTAGTCCATCCTGGTCAACTTTTAAATAAGTTATTTCTCTCCCAAGTTTTTCAATATGCGCACAAGTATCTAAAACTGCTTTGTGTTCCGTGCTGACTGTAATGATATGATCGCCTTTTCCCGCATACATTTCAAAGACACCCTTGATCGCAAGATTATCCGATTCCGTTGCGCCGGACGTAAAAACGATCTCATTCTTTTCCGCCCCAATTAATTTTGCAATTTGTTCGCGTGCAATTTCAATAGCTTCTTCCGCCTGCCATCCAAATGCATGGGTTCTGCTCGCCGCGTTTCCAAAAAAATTGCTGAAATACGGTAACATCGCTTCAACAACACGTTCGTCACACGGCGTCGTTGCATTGTTATCTAAGTAAATTGGAAATTTCATCATGGTAAAGTTAGTAATTCAATGTTTACGATAGAACGCAGATTAGTTATGATGATTAAGATTTGTTATGTAATCAGCGATGATCATAACAATCATAATCAATCTGCGTGCTATCAAATTGTTACTTTTACAAAAAATATTTTCATGCATAAAGTTGAGCATATTGGAATAGCCGTAAAAGATTTTGCGACATCCATTCCTTTATTTGAAAAATTGCTTAACACAACTTGTTATAAAACGGAAATTGTAGAATCAGAAAAAGTAAACACCGCATTTTTTAAAACCGCAGAAACAAAAATTGAACTGCTCGAAAGCACTTCAGCTGATGGAGTCATAGCAAAACACATTGACAAAAAAGGTGAAGGAATTCATCACATCGCTTTTGAAGTTAGCGATATCAAAGCGGAAATGCAACGATTAAAAAGCGAAGGTTTTATTATATTAAATAATGAACCAAAAGTTGGTTCCGATAATAAACTCATCTGTTTTCTTCATCCGAAAAACACAAACGGTGTGTTGATAGAACTCTGCATGGAAAACCCAATTGTAGAAAACAGATCTATTACCTAAATTCACAAACGATTAGCAGCTGATAATAACCATGCATTGAAGGCTCGTTGCATTATCATATTATTTTTTATTTCCCCATTTCTGAGTATTGCACAAACTGACAGTAGCTCGGCAATTGCAATTAATGGTTTCAATAAACAAATTGAAATAACAAATCCGGTTTCGTGTTTTATTGATTCAAATAAATTAAGTGACGGGCAAATTTTCCAATCCAATTTCAATATTCCATATTCTTCTTTCACCGCACAATTCAACAAAAATTATTTTAATAAAATTTTCTGGCTTCAGTTCTGGATAAAAAATAATTCAGACACGGATCAAACACTTTATTTGTTTTGCGGAGATATCAATTACATCACTGCTTATTTTGAATCTGCAGATAATAAAGAACAGATCATCCGAAGCGGAAGTTTAAAAGGAAATAATAATGCAGAATTTTATAACTTATCTGTATTGCCAATCACGGTTTCACCAAAACAATCCGGAAAAATATTTATAAAACTCAAGCAAAAAACGCAGGAATTTGATTTTGACGGGATATCCATTTACAATCAAACTGCATTAAATAATTCTTTATTTTCCGATTACCAAAGCGACCGGATA
>DATHPY010000479.1:0-3335 GCA_035483315.1 Puia sp.
TAAGCGTGGCGCCGCCAACCATTGTATCGGCAACAATTTGTTTTTGCTGATCCGCACTTAAAAATTTTGTAACAGGAAGACTATTCCATGTAGCAATACTTATTAATGGGATCATCGTTGTGTCGCCATGTCCGCCCACAACAATTGCATTCAGATCCGATGCGCTGCAATTCAAATGCTGGCTTAGTTGATATTTAAAACGCGCGCTGTCCAGCGTTCCGCCCATTCCGATAATTTTATTTTTCGGCAAACCACTTGTCGTTAATGTGAGATAGGTCATTGTATCCATCGGGTTGCTGATGATAATAATAATTGCATTAGGCGAATTTTTTAAAATATTTTCAGTTACACCTTTTACAATTCCTGCGTTTGTACCGATCAATTCTTCGCGAGTCATTCCCGGTTTGCGCGGCAATCCCGATGTAATAATTACAACTTCCGAACCCGCAGTTTTTGTGTAATCATTTGTACTTCCGGTAATCTTTGTATCAAATCCAAGAAGCGCGGCGGTTTGCATCATGTCCTGCGCTTTACCTTCGGCCAAACCTTCTTTGATATCGAGCAAAACCAATTCCTGTGCAAGTTCTTTCCTGGCAATATTATCGGCACAAGTTGCGCCAACTGCACCCGCGCCTACAACCGTTACTTTCATGAGAAAAATATTTTATGATGAGAAAATTTTTTGCGAAGCAAATGTAGGTAATTTGATAATTAGCCAATTTGAAAATCTGAAAATGAAAATACAAATTTAATTTCCCCGCAGATAGCGCTGATCAAACACACGCAGATTAGCACAAATAAATCTGCGAAGATCTGCGTCACCAATCTGTGAAATCTGCGGGAAAAACAAACCGAACATTATTTTTTGCGTATTGTTATAATGATAAGAATTATTGTCTGAACCGGAATTTTGTCCTGATTATTCTTATTTAACTGATTGTTTTTTGTTTTTTGGATTTCAGGTAAATAAGAAAAAATTAGTGATTTAGATAATTGCTCAATAGAATTGTTACCGTACAAGAGTGCGACGCAACGATGTTTAATAGTAGCAATAACGAATGTTACATAATTTTTTAAAAATAAGAGTAAACAGTGAGCGGCAAACCGTAAAGTCTGACTCTTTACTCCCTCGCAATAGATTTCTTAACTTTGTATAAATTTTTTTAGATGCTGAATACTATTGAAAGTGCGATAGAAGAAATTAAAGAAGGCAAACTCGTAATTGTGGTTGATGATGAGGATCGCGAGAATGAGGGTGATTTTATTACTGCTGCGGCGAATGCAACTCCTCAGGTGATCAATTTTATGAGTAAACACGGTCGCGGATTAATTTGCGCGCCGATGATCGAAGAAAGATGCGATGAACTGAAGCTCGACCTGATGGTGAATAATAACACCGCTTTGCATGAAACCGCATTTACAGTTTCTGTAGATTTATTAGGTCATGGTTGTACAACAGGAATTTCTGCACATGATCGCGCTAAGACAATACAGGCATTAATTAATCCTGCAACAAAGCCGGAAGATTTGGGAAGACCAGGACATATTTTCCCATTACGTGCAAAAAAAGGCGGCGTGTTGCGCAGAGCCGGACATACAGAAGCTACAATTGATCTGGCAAGATTAGCCGGATTTGCGCCGATAGGAGTTTTGGTTGAAATTATGAATGAAGATGGAACAATGGCGCGTTTGCCGCAATTAAAAGAAATTGCTGAAAAGTTTGATTTCAAAATTATTTCTATAAAAGATCTGATTGAGTATCGTTTAAAAACGGATTCATTAATTGAAGAAATTGTGCGCGTGGATATGCCAACCATTTTTGGTCATTTTAAATTGATAGCGTTCAAAGAAAAAAATACATCCAACGAACATCTTGCATTAATAAAAGGAGAGTGGCAAAAAGATGAACCTGTGTTAACGCGCGTTCACTCATCTTGTTTTACGGGAGATATTTTAGGCTCGATGCGTTGCGATTGCGGCGAACAATTGCACAAAGCAATGCAGATGGTTGAAAAAAATGGCAAAGGTGTGATCTTATATATGAACCAGGAAGGGCGGGGAATTGGATTGGTAAATAAATTAAAAGCTTATCAACTCCAGGAAAATGGAATGGATACTGTGGAAGCAAATCTGCATCTCGGTTTCCCAATGGATAAAAGAGATTACGGTGTTGGCGCGCAGATCTTGCGTTATCTCGGAATTACCAAGCTTCGGTTGCTCAGTAATAATCCAAGAAAAAGAGCGGGACTATCCGGTTATGGAATTGAAATTGTTGAAACCATTCCGATCGAAGTAGAACCTAATCCGCATAATGAAAAATATCTTCAGACAAAGAGAGATAAATTAGGGCATGATATTTTGAAATAGAAGTTTCTCGCAGAGACGCAGAGTACACGGAGAAAAAAATTTTTACTTTTTACTTTCATCAAGAGTGCTAACATCAGTTGTTGTTGCGGCGGGTTTTGGTTTTTCTTTTTTCTTTTTCTTCTTTTTAAATAATTCATTTAGCCGGTCAAAATTTCTTTGATAAGAAATACTTCCGCCCGAACTGTTTTCGGTGTGGTTTGCAACAGAAACATAGTTGTATGAGTCACGGTAAAATAAACTGGCTATCACTCTGCCGTCATTGGTTACTTTATAATCCATTGTAACATTTGGTAAAAATTGAAATGGAGATGCCTGCGCCTGCGCTGAAGACAATCCCACATCCAGTGCGTTACCAACTGTAAAAGTCAGTCTTTCGTTCAAAAAACTTTTTGCAATGGATAAATTTAAATTCGTTCTGTCATAACTCGATCTTGTAGGATCAGTAATGCCAAGATTACTTGCCACAGCGGTGTACCCGTTATAAACAGATGCATTAAAATTAAAATGAAGTGTCGGGTCAACCTTTTTTAAAAAATCTGTTATTCGTTTCGTAATTACGTTAGAAACAATTCCTGAAATACTGTTATAAAAAATACCAGTACCAGCGGTTACTGCATCGAAAGTGACAGAGCTGCTCGACATTGGTCCAAACTGATCAAATGCAATTAAAAAAGAAGCTTGTTTGGTTAATTCAACGGGATCGCTTGCAATTATTTGTAAAGCGCTATTAGCTTCTACATCATTTCTTAACGGGCTATTTGGCGGCAATTCTATTTGAAAAGCAATCTCAGGCTTTACCAGTTTTTTTGTAAGTGAAGCAATTACCCATATTGGTCCGCGATATGCTTTTACGTTAGTGCTATAAAATTGAATACCCAAGTCTGTGAAATGCACATTTTCTGCCTGGTAAATTGCCTTAATATTAATGTCGGCATCATAAGGATTTCCATTCCAGGAAATGTAATTAT
>DATHPY010000480.1:0-6010 GCA_035483315.1 Puia sp.
TCCTTATCTTTTGGATATATTATTTCTGATGTATCGTTCGCATGTTTTTCAGGAAAGATGGCCGGGCTTCGCGAAAAGTGTTCATCGCGGTTGGATGTGATATAAATATTTTCCTTTACAGGAATGAATGTTACTGTGCACATACTTTCCTGTAATATTTTATTTTGGTGACCGGCGTTTTCAATTCTATGGGTTCTTACTTAAAAAATACTATAAATTTTCGAAATAGAGTTAATCTGTTTGGGGTATCAGTGAGACTATTTTTCCTGCATAATAAGGCAAGATAAGAAAGCATCACAAATATAGTGAGATTTGATTTTTATTTATGTTTGCACTGTCTTCATTGTAATGGCGAAATTTTCTCCCATTTATCAACGCCATAATTTTAAATTTCATTTATAAAATTAATTTATGCGCAATCTTTTAATTTTTTTTGCCTGCAACCTCATTCTTATTGTACCATGTTTTGCTCAACAAACGACCGACTCGACAGTAAAACAATCAGAAATTGTTGGTGTTTGGCAAGTTAATTCAAGCATTGTGGGTGCTGGACTTGATGCTTATTTCCAATTCTACAAATCTGGCAAGTTTATTTATAATCTTAACGGACATATTAATTTAAATCCTCTTTACAATATTTCAGGAGTTTATAAAATTGAAAACAATATACTCTACTTGAAAATTCAACAATTCAAACAATTGACGGAATTTAAAATTGTCGAATCGAATCTAGGATTTCAATTTGGTCCTTTTATTATTAATGGCGGAAAGTTGTAACAATAAAACAACCCGACAGCGACTATACGGAGCATGCAATAGTTATTGTAAAAAATCAAAAGAATTCATCAAAATACGTCACAATAGACGGAGATAAATATTTCATGCTGTCAAAAGACCCAGACAAATTTAAAGAGTAAATGATTTTTTTGGACTCACAGTACAACTAACGCCAACTACTAACCGATAATAAAGCGCTCAATAAAATTCCTTCAGTACAAGAGTGCAACGCAAGAATGCCCAATAGAATTGCAAAACCCTGGTACATAAAAATTTCTTCTTTGTTTACAAGTTTTCAACAGACTTATTTTATTATGCGTGCATGCTTTATTATTCATAAATTTGTGTACTGATAATTTAATTTATGGCAGAAGCAATTGTTCAATTAACGCATGCAAATATTTACCAGGGTGATAATCTTATTTTGCAGGATGTGACCACTGCAGTTAACAAAGGTGAATTTGTGTATCTCGTCGGGAAAACGGGAACGGGAAAATCGAGTTTGCTGAAAACTTTGTACGGGGATATTCCGCTGCGCGAAGGTGAAGGCGAAGTGGTTGGATTTAATTTGCGCGAAATGGACTGGAAAAAAGTTCCGTATTTGCGCAGGAACCTTGGCGTGGTTTTCCAGGATTTTCAATTGCTGACAGACAGAAATGTGAACGACAACCTGAAATTTGTTTTGCGCGCAACAGGCTGGAAAGACGAGAAACTGATGAACGAAAAAATAAATGATGTGCTGGATAAAGTTGGGCTGCGATCAAAAGGTTTTAAAATGCCCTTTGAAATGAGCGGCGGCGAACAACAACGCGTGGATATTGCGAGGGCATTATTAAATTCGCCTAAACTTATTTTGGCTGATGAACCGACGGGAAATCTTGATCCGGAAACTTCTGATGAAATTATGCAACTGCTTTTCCAGATCGGCAGAGATTATGGTTCATCAATTATTATGGCAACGCACGATTATATTGTAATTAATAAATTTCCTGCGCGCACATTAAAAACAGAAAGAGGAAAAGTGACCGACAACGCTACCATATCCATTTAATAAGCTGCTCGGCGTTCTTTTTATTGTCATAATGTTTTGTAAGAAGTTGTTGCCGCGATTGCGCTTCTTCAAGATCAAAAGGTCTGCGATATAATTTTTCTATTGTCTTTTTAAAAGAAAGATCATCATTACAAACGTGGCAAGCGGGCTGAAGCTGCGTTCCCTTTACAGTTTCATCATTAACAACGCAATGTCTTCCGTTGTACAAAGCATTCAGCAATTTTAATTTTACGCCGGTATAATTAAATGAAGGAAGAATATTAATCTGCGCTTTTGAGATCATATCCTGCATTTCTTCGACCGAAGGATTTGCAATGATACACGTATGTGGATTGCCGTTAGCTTTGCGGATCAGTTTTGCAGAAGGATTTTTTCCGGCGATGATAAAAGGCACGTCAATATCATTGAATACTTTTTTTAGCAGCCAACACGCTACGGCTTCATTTTCCGCAACAGATAAATTTCCATGATATAAACAAAAACAACCACCATCGCTGTTAAATTCCACTTTTTCAAAAGGAAGAAATACCGGCAGATGAAAAATATTTTTAGCGCCGCATTCATCGGAATATAGTTTAGCGTCTTCGGCGCAAACACAGGCTACTATTGCTTTACAGGCAATTTTTTTTTCATAACGTTTTAAGACGTTGCTCTCATGCCAGAAGTAAATTTTTTTTGCAATTCTTTTTTCAGCATGAAAAAGCAGCTGGTAATATTTATACTCGACATTATGAAGCCGCAAAATTATTTTCCGGTCTTTGAATCTTTCATCATTCAGCAAATAAGTGCAATGAACGCCTTCGAGTAAGATCGGAAAATCATCTTTTAATAAGTTATCAAGCAGTTGCTGACTTGAGCGTGAACAAACGATATATGGAAGTTTGTGAGAAAGACTTTTGTGACCCTGAACGCGAGAATAATAATTTACTTCAACACAATAATTATTGAGTTCGGGTTGTTCACCGCGACCGTATTCAAAACAATGAAGATGAATTCTAATTCCTGATTGATGCAGTGTTTTGATCTTGCAAAAAAGGTCAAAAACACCTCCATAATCCAACGGGTAAGGAACATCCAGGCAAACTATATGAAGATGCTTTTCCATTTTTATTTTTTCACGCAAAGGCGCAAAATTATTTTTTCTCGCAAAGGCGCGAAGACGCAAAAAAAATACTTTACAATTTTGCGTCTTCGCACCTTTGCGGGATATTATTTTATTTGAAAAATATTTTCATAAAATGACAGTAATTTTTTTTCTTCTTCCTGCCAGTTGTATACTTGTCGCGCTTTTAAACATTCATTTTGCATTTCTTTGTATAAAACATCATTTTGTAACAAATTGTTCAGCGATAAGGCAATTGTTTGTGAAGACAGATCAGCAATCAGCAATGCAATTTTGTATTGTTTATTGATCTCCCGATAAGCTGGATAATCAACACATAACTGGGGTACGCCTGCCTGGATATAATCAAAAAAACGATTTGCTAGCGAATAATAATTACTAATACCAGTATTTTCAAACAGAGTAATTCCGATGGTTGCGTTTAATGTGTAATTTTTTAATTCATCCGGGGAGATCATTCCTTTAAAAATTATTTTATCAGTCAAATCATTTTCAGTCACTAATTTTTTTGTCTGTTCCATAAAATTTCCATCGCCGCAAATAATAAGTTTTGCATCAACATTTTTCATTGCTGGAATCAACGTTTCAAAACTTCTTCCTTCATTAACTGCGCCCTGGTACAAAATGTATTTTTCTTTTTTTTCAGGTAGAAAATCATTTTCAGGCAAAGGAACATTTCTTATCAATTCATATTTTACTCCGTACATTTTTTCAAACTCATCTGCAATTGGTTGGCTGACTGTGTATCCAAAAATAAATTTCGGAACCGTAAATTTTTCAATTCTTTTCCACGCACGGTAAACTTTTGGACGAGTAACTACTTCTTTCATTTCACAAAACAATTCGTGCGCATCGTAAATGCGTTTTACTTTTTTTAAGTTGGACATATATAATACTGGAAGAATCGTGTCCAGGTCAATGGAACATATTGCGTCCATCTTTTTAAAAAGCAGGTAAAAGAATAAACGGATATTATATTCAGCATAAAATAATCTCCCCGTATTAAAAACACAACTCAATCTTTTTTGCTGATATTTTTTTGAAGAAAGCGGAACCGAATCAGGCAGTTTTCGTCCAACCAAAACCACAGAATAACCTGCGTTTGCCAGGGAATTGCAGATCCTGTTCATACGGCGGTCGTAGCTAAGGTCGTTGGTAACTGTAAAATAAATGCGATTCATAGTTAATGGTTGATAGTTAATGGTTCATAGCTTAGGGGGTTCCTGTTTTCCATAAACCATGAACTATGAACCATCAACCAACTATAATTTCAAATTTCAGATAATTTATTCTACCTTTGCCGCCGAAATTAGCAGAATATATTGGATGCCTAAAAAAAATTGAGATGCCGTATTTAACAAAAGAAAAAAAAGAAAGTTTTTTTACAAATTTCAGCGACAAATCTGCCAACACCGGTTCGATTGAAGGTCAGATCGCGTTATTAACTGAACGCATCAACCGCATTTCAGAACACCTGCAAGCAAACCATAAGGATTTTTCTACGCACCGTGGCTTAATGCAATTGGTTGGTAAAAGAAAACGCTTACTTACTTATTTGAGCAAGCAAGATCTCCAGGGTTACCGCCAGTTAATTGAAAAACTCGGACTAAGAAAATAACTGATTTCTACTAATTAATTTTCCCAACCAAAGTTGGGAATCTTTTTGTTTATTATAACTATCAGATTTTTAATATTGAATTATGGTACTCTTCTATCCTATCCATAATTCGCAAAAGTAAAACAGTGATATGCTTACACAACCAATCAGCGTAACATTTGATATAGGTAATGGTCAACAGGTTACTATCGAAACCGGAAAACTTGCACGTCAGGCCGACGGCGCAGTAACGGTTAAACAAGGCAACTGTATTTTATTGGCAACAGTTGTTGCGAACACAGAAGCAAAAGAAGGACAGGATTTTTTCCCGCTTTCTGTAGATTACCAGGAAAAATTTGCAGCAGCCGGACGAATTCCCGGTTCATTTTTTAAACGCGAAGCAAGATTAAACGATTACGAAATATTAACGAGCCGTCTTATTGACCGCGCGTTACGTCCATTATTTCCGGAAGATTATTTGTGTGAAGTGCAGGTTTTACTTTCATTAGTATCGAGTGATGAACAAGTGATGCCCGATGCATTGGCTTGCCTCGCAGCTTCGGCAGCATTGGCAATTTCCGATATTCCCATTAAAGAAATTATTTCAGAAGTAAGAGTTGCGAGGGTTGAGGGCAAATTTATAGTGAATCCTTTGCGCAATGATCTTGTAAAATCAGATATGGATTTTATGATCGCTGCGACAGATAAAAATCTGATGATGGTGGAAGGTGAGAGTATGGAATGCAGTGAAGAAGACCTGGTAAATGCATTGCAGATTGCACATGACGCCATCCGCATACAAATAAAAGCACAGGAAGAGTTGAGAGCAAAGAAAAATGTTTCCGGTGCTAAAAGAGATTATAAAAAGCCTGTACAAAATGAAGAGCTTAATACAAAAGTTATAGCTTTTGCAAAAGATAAAGTTTACGAAATATCAAAAGCGGGAACTGAAAAAAGTGAACGCAGCGATGCATTTACTAAATTAAAAGAGGATCTTATTGCCAGTTTAGGTGAAGAAGTAACTGACCAGGATAAAAAATTAGCGAAGAAATATCTTGAAGATCTGAAATGGGAAGTTATCCGCACTATGATATTGGATGATCGTATTCGTTTGGATGGACGCAAGCTTGACGAAATTCGTTCGCTGGCAATGGAAGTAGATCCATTACCAACTCCTCACGGTTCTGCATTATTTACAAGAGGCGAAACACAATCTTTAACTACAGTTACATTCGGAACTCCACTGGATGAATTGCTGGTGGAAAGCGCTGCAAAATCTGTTGATTCAAAATTTTTCTTACATTATAATTTCCCTCCTTTTAGCACCGGCGAAGTGAAAATGATGCGCGGTCAAAGTCGCCGCGAAGTTGGTCACGGTAATCTTGCCATGCGTTCATTAAAAAAAATGATGCCGGGAAAAGATTACGCGTATACTGTACGAATTGTGAGTGATATTCTTGAG
>DATHPY010000481.1:0-5393 GCA_035483315.1 Puia sp.
TTTATATTTCATGGATAAGTGTTTATTATATCACAATTTACTTTTTTTAATCAAAATCAGATTGCCACGTCGCGCCCACCCGCGGGCAAGCGCTTTGCTCCTCGCAATGACGCGATTATTATTGTTGTTGCGAAAAAAATCAAAATTAATTGTGCCTTACTGTTAGTAAACCCGCAGTTGAATAGAATTGTTACCGTACAAGAGTGCGACGCAACGATGCTTAATAGAATTAATTAGCCGGGAACAAAAACCTAACTCATCTTAAAAGGAACTATCATTTCAAAAACAGGGATGTTCACTTCAAACATTTTTTTGTTGGTAAGATTTTCCATGGTGTACGTTCCGTGCATCTTTCCCATTTCGGTGCGCAGGTTGCAACCGCTTACATACTGATATTTTTCGCCGGGACTTAATGTGGGCTGAACGCCAACAACACCTTCGCCTTCCACTTCGCGATTTGTTCCGTTGCTGTCGAAAATATGCCAGTGACGGCGATGCAGTTTTATGGAAAAGTTATTGTGATTATCAATTGTAATTTTGTACGCAAACATATATTCTCCCGATATCGGATTGCTGTAATCCGGCTGGTAAAATGTTTCCACGCTTATTTCTACTCCTTCTGAAATTATGTTTGGCATAATAAAATTGGTACGTAAAGATAATACGAATTCTTCAACACGAATTTGTATAATTCGTTTTAATTCGTGTAATTCGTGCTATGAAAATAGCAGTAGCCAAAGGAGATGGAATTGGTCCGGAAATAATGGACGCAGTGTTAAAAATTTTTGACGCCAATAAAGTTCCGCTGGAATATGAAACAGTGGATATGGGCAAGTGGGTTTTTGATAAAGGTTTTTCCAACGGAATGACGCCGGAAGCAAAACACACCATCGAAGAACTCGGAATTTTATTTAAAGGCCCAATGGAAACCCCGAAAGGTAAAGGTGTGAAAAGTGTGAATGTTACTGCGCGCAAAACATGGAACACTTACGCGAACAAAAGAGTGTTTCAAACTTTGCACGGAGTTGATACTGTTTTTTCCAAAGCGGGAATTCCGATCGACATTACTATCGTTCGTGAAAATATTGAAGACACGTATGGTGGCATCGAACACATGCCCACGCATGATGTTGCATTGAGCCGCCGTTTTATTACGCGCCCCGGAAGTTTGCAGGTTATCAAATACGCATTTGAAATGGCGAAGAAAAAAGGAACAAAAAGAATTACCTGCGGACATAAAGCAAACATCATGAAACTTACCGACGGTTTGTTTCTTGAATGTTTTAATGAAGTGGCGAAAGAATATCCCGAATTAAAAGCTGACGATGTTATTGTTGATGACCTCTGCATGAAATTGGTCACTCGCCCGGATCTGTTTGATGTTGTTGTGCTCACGAATTTGCAGGGTGATATTGTTTCTGATCTTTGCGCCGGTTTAGTTGGCGGACTTGGTTTTGCTCCTTCCGCAAACATCGGCGATCACATTTCTATTTTTGAAGCGGTGCATGGAACTGCTCCGGATATTGCGGGAAAAAATATTGCAAATCCCACCGCATTATTATTAAGCGGCATCGCGATGTTGCGTCATCTTGGTTTAATGGAAAATGCGGCGATAACTGAAAATGCGTTATTATATTCTTTGGAAAATGGAATTCATACCGGAGATTTTGGCGACAAAAATATTCCTGCATTGAACACAACACAGTTCGCGGAAAATATAATTTCTAATTTTGGTAAAAGCCCTGAACTCGGCGCCAAGCCTATATTACAGAACATGCCTGTTACAACAACGCTTTTTAAGTTAGATCAAAACGCGATGATGGTTTCCAAAGAAATGGGCGAAGAAAAAATTGTTGGAGTTGATATGTTCATCGAAAGCTCGGAGCAGCCGGAGTACATCGCAAAAAAATGTCAGCGACACGGCGGCGTAAAATTCAGTCTTATCAGCATCAGCAATCGCGGCACACAAGTTTGGCCTACCGGTTCCGTATATACGAATTTGGTGAATGAATATAATGTGCGTTTTGAAAGTATTGATGGCTCCGCGCTAAATCAGCAGGACGTACTCGGTTTGTATGTAAGTCTCAGCGGCGATTTTAAAATTTGTTCTTCCGAATTATTAAATATGTGGGGCGATAAAAAAGCGTATTCATTAGCACAAGGGCAGTAGGAGTTTTTAGTTGTGAGCTTCGAAAATTTTTTCCTATTTTCTGTTTGCCTTTCCCACTCGCTACTCGCTATTTACCACTGGCATTTTTATTTTTTTGATACCGCATTTGTAATTCTATTAAGCATCGTTGCGTCGCACTCTTGTGCGGTAACAATTCTATTGAACTTCAGACTTACTAACGGTAAGGAACAACCGATTTAATTTTTCCCGAAGAAGCGTGCCACGGTTTAAAACCGTGGCACGCTTTGAAAGCTTTCTTTGTGTTTCTCGGTGTCTTTGTGGCGAATGCTTAGTAAAAAAATAAAATAAAAAAGGCTGGCTAATGACCAGCTTTTTTGTAATTCTTTTACAATTCTTATTGATGAATCGCGCGTTTTGTTGCGTTGATTGCAGCATCAATATGCATGTAGGCGCGCGCCTGTAAACCTTGTGCAAACTTATTGTCTTCATCATGAGAAATATCCTTTCTTGCCTTTCTTAAAAAATCAGCAGCCTCATGTAATCTTCCCATGTGTTCATTGCGCTCATCAACCGGCGGATGGTCTTGAAGATTTTTTCCATCTTCAATGGATGCTTTTTTTATTTCGCCGATTGCCGCATCAATTTGCCTGACAGCTTCCATTTCATCCGTTGTCTGCGCCCAATTTCCCGGACGATGTTCGATCATCCAGCGAGCAGCGCGCAGATCCGAAAGCGCGTGTAAATAATAAGGATGATCTGCAAAATTTGAATTTGTGTTTGCCTTTGAAATGATACCAGCGGAAATAAGCATTACAAGGCACATTACTGCCATTGAAATTTTTTTCATAATAAATGATTTTAAGTTTAAAAGAGATCAATCACAAACAAAATAGCAAATAGCTTTCCAGCCTTATACTAAACCGAATGCCTTAACATCTGTTTTACAAACAAGTTTTGAAGATGATTTATCACTGTTACGCTTGAAGCGTGCCACGGTTTGAAACCGTGGCACGCTTTGAAACCCACAGCTTAATGGTAGCACAACCGATGAATGGATTGCGACGCAAGAATGTTCAACCGGAGTTACTGAAGCTGGTATTAAAAAAGTTATTGCTGACTATTCATAAAAACAATTGTTTGTCCTTTTGCAGTTTTCATTTCTGCAATATTTTTATGTGTTGAAACGGATGAGCGATCAATTCCTATTACAGTCCATTTTTCGAATGGCAATTTTATTTTCAATATTCCACCATGCTCTGAAAATATTTTTGCTTCTTTAGTAATTCCGTTTTCTTTTTTTGCGCTTATTAAAAATGCACCTTGCGCTCTTAATGTTTTGAAAGAAATATTTTTCCAGCTTTCAGGAACTGCTGGAAAAATCTCAATAACATCGTCATGGTTTTGAATGAGCAATTCGTGAACTCCTTGCGCAAATGCAAAATTTCCTTCCAGCGTAAACGGACGATAAGTGAACGAAGAATATTGGCCGCCTTTTTGATCACCGTTCAAATGAAAACTATTTGATGAACAAAAGTTCCCGGCAAAAATTTGTAATTGTTTCACTGCGTTATCCGCCTCTTTTGCGCGCGCATACAAACTCGCCATCCAACTGAATGAATAACCACACCATTCCTTCGTTCCGTGATTTTCAATATTGCGCAAAGATCTTTTAATAATAATTGAATCATCAGCGCGATCAATATCCAATAAACACAAGGGATAAACTGCCATGAGCGGCGACATGTGGCGATGTGAAACATTAAAATCCTGACCGGGCGCAACAGTTAATCCTGTTTCATTAACATTAAAATCCGGAAAAAATTTGAGAGAAGAAATTCTTTTACGATTTGTAGTTGTCGTATCCGTTTCATTGATCTCATTTTTTACTTTGACCGTGTACCTGCACAAAGCCAGATCATAATTTGTATAATTGGTGAACCATGCATCAATGCGGTTATCATTAAATTCCGGGCTGGAACTCAGCGGCAATTTGTGCGTTTGCTTATCAACAATGTTGAACAGATATTTTACTGCATCGCCATAATACGGTTTCAATTTGTTGTAGAAAAAATTTTTATCCATGCTGTATTTCCACTGCCAGTAAAAATGTTGCGCCAGCCAAAAAACAGTTGTCGGACTAACCGAATATTGGATCCATCCGCCCATCGGTTTTCCGCTGATCGTTGTAACGCCGGGAACATTCAAACCATCAACTTCAAAACAATGTTTTGTCCATTTTTTGTTTTCGTCTTTCGTCTTCCATAAAAAATTTGTGTAGGATTCTGTGAGATCGAGATGATTGCTTTCGTAACCCGGCCAATAGCTTAATTGCGTATTCAGATCATTATGAATATCACCTTTCCACGGCGGCACTTCTCCATTATCTGCAGTCCATATTGCTTGCAAAGAAATTGGTGGTGTATTACTTCTTGCAACGCAACCGAATTTATACATCTCCAGATAATATTGTTTTTCCAGCAAACTATCGGGAATAGAAATTGAAGAACGATCCCAGAAATTTTTCCACCATGCTATATGAGACGGCCAGCCGGTCGGGTTTTTGGAAGATGAATTTAATTCCGGCAACACCGCATGTTTGTTAACTGCTATTGTCCATTCACCAATAAAATTTGTTGGTGAAAATCTTTTCCACTTAATGAGCACTTCATAATAATTTCCATTCCATGTTGGCTGATGATATAAAATGCTGTTTGTGGTTTTAGTAACAGTTCCTTTTTTGTATCCTAATCTTTCCAAACTCTGACCATCCAAACTATTACCTGCAGAATTATTTTCCCCCGAATTGTACGCAGGAATTATTAGCGAAGGAAGAATATCAGTAACAGAAAAATCTTTCGGAAGATTTTCAAAACCAAAATATCCAATTTGATTTGTTGCGTGAATGTAGTTATGAAACAACACGCCATTTTCAAACTTCACCATACTTAACGCCATTTGAATATCCAATTCGTTCAAAATTATTTTACCAAACTTTCGTAGATCAAATTCTAATGCAGCTCCGGGAATTTTTGATGGCGCTGCATATTTTTCGTACGGCACATCTCCTAATTGCTGAACGGTATCGTACTCCTTTTTCTTAACCTGTTCAACAACCCATTTAAATTTCAATTTATCAATATCAGGCATCGGTCTGTCGTCCCAAAGATCAACTCTGTCCAATGAAATTCTTACCCTATTTTCTTTTTGCCAGATCAGTGCACCGAGCCAGCCATTGCCAAGAGGAATTGCATCGTCCCATCTT
>DATHPY010000482.1:0-2118 GCA_035483315.1 Puia sp.
CGTTTCCATATTTTATTACACGGAGATTATGCAGATCAATCCAATTCTCACGACGGTTCTTGTTTAAGAATTCAACGAGCTTTTGCAATAATTTTTCATCAGCTTCATCCATTATACCGGCAATGGATACACGAAGAACGCGATAACCTGTATAAATAATTATCAGCGCAATAACCAATGCCACTGCGCTATCCATCCAATTATAATGCGTGAAATAAATTAATATCAACCCTATGATAATGCCGATTGTGGAATAGATATCTGTATAAAGTTGTTTGCCGCTGGCTATCAATACTGCAGAATCATTTTTTCTTCCTTGTTTAATACTGGTATAACCGACTATAAAATTAACAATGGCCGTAATAGCAATGAGTAAAATACCATAATCAAGCTTGTCGAGTTCATGGGGATGAATAAGCCCGTTGATTGCTTCATAGATAATAATGATGCCGGCAATAATTATCAGCACGCCTTGCACTGCAGCCGAAAGAAATTCCGCCTTGCCATGTCCGTAAGGATGATCGCGGTCACGCGGTTTTGCTGCAACATATAAACTGTATAAACCAATAATCCCGGCAATAACATTTACAATGCTTTCGAGTGTGTCGGTGAGAATAGCAACGGAATGAGTTAAAAAATACGCTGCAAGTTTCAACAAAAACAAAATAACAGCAACGAAAAATATCCATTGTTGTGTTTTATAATTTTGCCTGTTGCTTTGTTCCAATTAAAAAATTTCAGGCAAAAGTAGATAACAAAAACTATTCTTTTGCTAAATGAATTTTATTAATCGGTGAACATCATTGTACCGGAGAATTTTTTTTGACGGAATTTCTTGTGCGAAATTTTTCCCAAAGCCTTTTCATGGTCTTCCACAAACGGAAATAAAATTCTTTATTAAATAATTGGGAGTCATGCAAAGCTTTGTAGGTAAGAAAAATCCCAATCGGCAGCAAAACATAGGTCGCCATCCACATTCCGGCAAAGGGTGTCAGCACACCTTCTTTTACAAATTTTGAACCGTAATTATTCAGCAGATAAAAAATTACAAAAAATATTACCGCAAATACCAATGGCATTCCTACGCCGCCTCTTCTGATAATGGAGCCGAGAGGAGCGCCAATTAAAAATAAAACCAGGCAAGCTAATGACATGGTTAATTTATCGTGCCATGCAACCTGGTGCAGGCGCAATTCTTTTTGTTCGTTTGTATATATAAGGTCATTTTGATCAAAAGAATTTCTGATGCTGTTCACCACTGACGCGCTTCTTTCGTATATCGTGGATTGAATGCTATCCGGTAATAAATTTTTAAACGATTTTATTTTACCAACAGGATTTGATTTAATATTTGACCAGTTTGAATCAAGATATTTCGAAAAATCTAATTGCTGCGTCATCGTTGCATTTGTTCTCACCAAATTTTCGTTATCCTTTTTTTTAAGAGAGTCAATTGTCATGGTGAGTTGTTTGATATTTAGCATTTGATAATTGTTCTTAAAAGTATTATCGTCACTTTTTGTGAGTTTAAAAGAACTGAGATCAAAAACTTTTTTATAGTATTTAAAACCGACTCGTATAAATTCAGTGTTTGTAGTAAGGTGTTGTCCTGTTTCCTGGTAAAGTGTTCCGTTTTCCAGATCAAATTCTAAAAAATTATCCGGGGTAACTTTCATCTTACCTTTGTCTGCGACAATAATATTATCCTGTAACGAATTGTAAGAATTTACAGGATGTTCATAGATCAAAACATTTCCGATAGTGGAATTGTCTTTTTCTTTTTTCCCGATCTTGATGATATAACCTTCTATCTTGTTATAAAAAACACCTTCTTTAATATCAAATGCAGGTTTTGCAACAACAATATCATAACGCAGTGTTTGCATTTTTAAATTGGCAACCGGAATAATATAATTGTTGAATAAAAAAGAGATGCCGCAAATCAATATGCTTATTAAAAACAGTGGTTGCATAAAACGCAGCAAAGAAATTCCTGCCGATTTGATGGCAACCAGTTCAAATCTTTCACCAAGATTTCCGAATGTCATTATTGATGAAAGCAAAACGGCGAGCGGTAATGCCAGAGGAACAAGTGTTGCACAAACGTAAGAGAAAAGC
>DATHPY010000483.1:0-3384 GCA_035483315.1 Puia sp.
AAACATTTAAATTAAGTTGGGTAACACATTTCAGAATGTCGCGATCTTCTGCGACTAACACAATAAGACTTTTTGAACCTCCTCTTTTTTTCAGGTCAAAAATTTTTTCGACTGCTGCAGAATTTGTAGCATCGCATCCAATTCCCCAAACGGTATCTGTGGGATATAAAATCAACCCTCCGTTGCTCAGCGTTTCAATGCATTTTTTCAGATCGGTTTGAAAATTAAGCTCACTCATAATCAAAAATACAGTCAATTCAATAATAACCCGAAAATTAAAAACTGTAAGAAACTCCGGTAATAAAGAAAAAACTATTAGTCAGTTGTTCCTTACCTCTTTCTTTTGTTCTGGTTCCAAGCCTTGCTGAAACTATGGTTACGTCAACTACAGCAGCGTTTGTCGGAACAGTATAAGATGGCGAGAAGCTGAAAGTAAATCTCTTTACAGAATAAGTTACTGGAATACTCCATTCATAATCCAGTATTTTAAATTCTCCGGGGTTTTCAACATAACCGCTTATAGAAATTTCATTGAGAAGTCTTTGCAATCTTACCGCTTTTAATATGGGTCTGCGGACTGAATAACGCCTAATCTTGTAATAATTGTTATAATAATTTTGCGTGCTCGCATTAGCATCAAATGTGGGAGTTATTGTGAGGTTTTTTTGCGCTGCATAAAAAGTATGTTCTAATCCCAACCCTGCAGCAAAGTCCGTATTATCACCAAAATTTAATGTGCCTTGCAATGTCGGTTTAATAAAACCGAAATCGTAAGCAACAAAAATATTTGCACTTCCTTCAATTTCTGAACGCACATTATAACTCTCGCTGCTGAAAATATATTTTGATATCGTGATCAACCCTTCAAATTTTGTTTTAATTAAACTATAACCGCCATCAATTGTAGCGAGGTCAATTCTTTCCTGACCTGGCTTTGTTAAATACGAAGCTGACGCATTTACAAAAAAACCGGATTTATCATAGTAACCCACCGATGCAGTGAAATAGGGAGAAGGAACAGAATCTTTTCTTCCGAGATAAACATTATTACTCAAATAATTTATGTTCGCCAGCCAGAATGATTTTGGTTTGAAAAAACCTGCATCATTAAAAACACTGTCCATTTCTTTTTCGATGCTGTCTTTTAAAAATTTTTGTCTTGCCAAACTGTCTTGCGCGGATAATGAAAATTGAAATAAAGTGAAGCTCATGCATAAGCCAATTAATATGGTGTGTTTTCTCATCGGGGTTAATTTTTCATGCATGATAACAATCTTAATAACTGTTATTTCCGTTTAATATTATATTAAATGACACTTATAGACTTTTCAATTCAGAAGATGTTTAAAACAAAAATAATCGTTCTTCAGCTTGAGATTTTTCAAATCTTTTTAACCCAAATCTACATCTGAATTGCATGCGTTATGTTTGCAAAAAAATTGAGTCATGGAATTAATGCAGTTAATAAACGATGCATGGAATGATCGCGAATTATTAAAAGAAGAAAAATACAGCAATGCAGTGAGGCAGGTTATTGATGCGATTGATAAAGGCAGTTTGCGCGTTGCACAACCTTCGGAATCCGGATGGAAAGTTAACGAGTGGGTGAAGCAGGCGATCCTTTTATATTTCGCCATTCAGCCGATGCAAACCTGGAATATTGAGCCATTTGAATTTCACGATAAAATGTTATTGAAAAAAAAATATAAAGAGTTGGGAGTTCGCGCCGTGCCGCATGCTGTTGCAAGATATGGCGCGCACATTGCAAAAAATGTTGTGCTGATGCCAAGCTATGTAAATATCGGTGCGTTTGTAGACGAAGGAACGATGGTTGACACATGGGCGACGGTTGGCAGTTGTGCGCAAATTGGTAAAGGAGTCCACCTTAGTGGCGGCGTTGGAATTGGCGGCGTTCTTGAACCGTTGCAGGCTACGCCGGTGATTATTGAAGATGGATGTTTTATCGGTTCGCGGTGTATCGTTGTAGAAGGCGTGATCGTTGAAAAAGAAGCCGTGCTTGGTGCAAATGTGGTGTTAACGCAATCGACAAAAATTATTGACGTCAGTGGAAATGAGCCAATAGAATATAAAGGCCGCGTGCCCGCGCGGAGTGTTGTTATTCCTGGGACTTATGTAAAAAAATTTCCTGCAGGTGAGTATAGCGTTAGTTGCGCGCTCATCATCGGTCAGCGAAAAACTTCAACAGATCTGAAAACGAGTTTGAATAATGCGTTGCGTGAATTTAATGTAAGCGCTTAGTTAATTGTCAATTATCAATTATTATATTTGCCCTCTGCCCAAGTGGCGAAATTGGTAGACGCACTGTGTTCAGGTCGCAGCGTGGGAAACCATGTGCTGGTTCGAATCCGGTCTTGGGCACAAAAAAGCCTTCTAAATCATTGATTTATAAGGCTTTTTTATTTGCTGCGTGTCATAAAATGCCGCTTTTTCCCGCTTTTGCGTGTCAAAAATGGCACGCAAATGGCACGCAGTATGACACGCACAAAACCTATAATTTATGAGTGTCATTATTGCAAAAAAACTAGCCCGTGATAAAAAGAAAATATGGTATACAATTGAATGGGGCAGAGAACCCGGTCAAAGAACAGCGACCGGAATTTTTACGTATGCGAAACCGTTAGATGCCATTCAAAAAAATCACAACAAGGAGTCACTTGCCATTTTAGAGACCAAAAAATCGCAGATGATTCTCGATAGCAATTCTGTCGGCACTAATTATGTTCCGAGTTTTAAAGTCAAAAATAATTTTTTTGATTACTATGCGGAATTTGTGAAAAAAAATAGAGTTTATGCAAACAGATCTCTTGAAGGTAGTCTGATGAGTTTTAAAAAATTTTGGGGCAGAGATTTTATATCTGCAACTGAAATAACTGAAAATGTTTGCAAGCGTTACCGCGATTATCTTGTAAAAAATTTTAACGGTGAAACTCCACAAGGTTACTTCATGCGTTTTAAAAGAGTAATAAAAAATGCTGCAAAAGAAGGCTATTACAGAACAAGCCCTGCAGAAGATATTGCTGCAAAAAAAGGCGCCAACCAAAAAAAGAAAGAAATATTGGATGCAGAAGAATATTTAAAATTAATGAATACGCCTTGCCTTAATTATGAAATAAAAAAGGCCTTTGTTTTTTCACTCTATACAGCTCTCAGATGGGTTGATGTGAGCGCATTATTATGGTCTGATATCAAAGAAAATAATTTTTCTATTTCTCAAAAGAAAACAGGAATCAGAATTGATCTTCCATTACATCCAATCATAAAAGAATTTATGGGCGAAAGAAAAGATGGTTTGGTTTTTCACTTGCCCTCACATGAAGCTGCAAATAGAATATTGAGAGAATGGGCCACTAATGCCGGCATTAA
>DATHPY010000484.1:0-3089 GCA_035483315.1 Puia sp.
TGCTCCAATTGCGCCAGGCACAACCGTAATTGCATTAATACTGGCAAACGCTCTTCTGTCAAAATTCTGACTGCTTACATATTCAATAGCCTGCCATCTTGTAAGAAGATTTACCTGGTTACCCACTTTTACATTACCGGCAACGGCGCCAACTTGTGTAAAGCGAAAATGCATCATCAATTTAGAAACAGCATCGGGTAATAATTTTGTATCGGCATCAATACAAATAACATAATTCGCATTTGAATGTGCAATGCCATAATTTAATGCCGATGCTTTTCCGCCATTGATCTTTGTAAAAACTTTTATTTTATTATTATTTTTAAAAGCGTCGTTCACTTTATTAAATGTGTTATCCTTACTTCCGTCATCAACAAAAATTATTTCGAAATTCGGATAATCAGTTCGCAATAAATTATTTAATGAGCTTACCGCATTTACTTCTTCATTATATGCGGGAACAATAATACTCACTAACGGCGCTGTTGCCTTATCAGTAAAGGCAAATGGAAGCAGCGGATTCCTTTTTTCTCTGAAATATTCATCCGTAGCGATAACACCAAGTATAGCTATGCGCCCGAGAGAAAGAATAATAAAAACGATAAATAACGAAGATAAAATATTGCCGCCCCAATATCCAAACTCGGCGAGATAATAATTTATCTGCAATAAAAAATAACCGCTTCCTTTTGCAACCGGCGGCATGAGGTCATCTTTTTTCTTTCCCAATAAATCGGCAATCGTTGTAAATGTATATCCACGCGCTTTAAAATAATGAATGATCTGCGGCAACGCTGCAACAGTGGCTGCGCGGCTTTCTCCGCCGGCATCGTGCAACAAAATAATATTGCCGCTTAAATTTTGATTGGTCATATCCTGCTTTCTGCGAATCACCCGGTCAACAATTGAATCAGCCGGTGTTCCGGGTTCCCAATCGAGCGGATCAATTGATTCGCCAATATCCAAATAATTTAATTGCCGCGCTATGGCAACAGGAATTAATTCTTCCGCAGTTTGTGGTTCAAAATCGGCATTGTACGGCGCGCGGAATAAAATGGTGGAATGCCCGGTAATACATTCAATCAGCAATCGCGTTGATTCCATTTCAAGAATAGCGCGCTTTCGCCCAACCTTTGCAATATTCGGATGCGTGAAAGTGTGATCGCCGATCTCATGACCTTCACGATAAATTCTCTTCACCAACGGAATATTATTTTCCGCATTTATTCCAACAACAAAAAAAGCGGCCGGCACTTTCTCACGGCTAAGGATATCTAAAATTTGCGGAGTGTATTTTGGATCTGGTCCGTCATCAAAAGTCAACACTAATTTCTTTTTGTCTTTCGTTCCGTATTTTCTCGCCACCCATTTTGACGGAAGACTGTCATATTCTTCTTCACTAATTAATACTTCACTCGTATCAACTTCAGGAGTTATTTTTCCGCTGAGTGGTCCACCTACAATATCCAGCACTTCACCTTCGCCGTGATACAAGGGAACTTCACTTTTATTTAAAGATTTAATTACGTCCAGATTCGAAAAATCGAAATGTTTAATGCTGTCTTTACTCATGTCGCGGTCATAAAATTCCCACATGCGCGGATCTTCAGAACCAAGCTTCCAAAGTGAAACTCCGCTTAATCCGTACTCCGCAGCAAAACGCATCGAATTAAATGTTGTGGCGGCATCTGTAAAATGCACTTCATGATCTTCGCCTCTGTCGCCACCGTAAGGGAAATGTAAATTGTAGGAATCGTTATCAAAGTCAATATCATTTTGTGCATCGTAGCTCGACGCAAGCGATAGCGCTTGCTGGTATGAAACTGGTTTTGTTGAATCAGGAATTGGTTTTTGGTCTGAATTCAATTGCCAGTCGTAACCAAAACCCGCAATGGCCAATATCATTTTTTGCGGTGGAATTTTTCGCGCTGCCTGATCGACGGCAGCTTCGATCCATTTTTGATGACATATCGGACCGGGCGCTGTGCTTTCCGAAGATTGATCGTAAGCCATCAAACACACGTAGTCATTATATTTTCCGAGTTCGGTTAAATTATAATCATCATTAAACGGTTCAATATCCTGTGTTACTAAAAACCCTTTTGCATGTAATTTTTCGTACAATTCTTTTTGAAATAAAACGAGCGTTTCATTTTTTGATTCTTTCAATTCTTCAAAATCTATATTAATTCCATCAAGACTATCTTTTTTTAAAACGTTGATGATATCATTAATTAAGCGTTCCCTTTTTTTCTTGTCAATAAAAATCCGGTGCAATACATCTCCGCGAAAATTTCCTTTAATATTATTGGTGAGCAATGGAATGATTTTAACGCCCGATTTGAGCATAACGTCCAGTGCTTTTTTGTCAATGTCGGTGCGTAAAGTGTCGGTATTAGGATCAAGAAAAAACCACTCAGGTATTACCATGTTCAGGTGAGAAATATTTTGCTGAAGCGAAATAAAAGAAAGCGAATCCCAATTCACATAAAACCCGGCGCGGATACCCGTTGCAAATTTTTTGAGTGAATAAAAACTTGAATCCGCCTGAACGACAACACCATTCTTTTTTCTAAATCTTTTTGAAATAGGATAACCGCCGGATTTGTACGCAACTTTTTCGGTTATATATTTTCTGAAGCCGTCGTATTGTTTAAGAATTTTACTTTTTTTATTAAGCCAGCTGCTGTTGGTGTCGAGCAATACTTGCTTTTCCTGAGCATTTGCGAAGTGTGGAAGATCAGGAATATTTGTCCGCGATAATGTGATTATGATCACAGCAATTCCAAGAACTAATAAAAATAAAACAAAGCGAGCCGCCCATTTAAAACGTTGCCACCTTCCTGTCGAGCTTGTTTGAAAAACCTGGTATGTCGAATTGCCTGCCATGGTGTTTTTACCGAAATGCAAATTTCTAACCATTTGCCTGTATGGCAAAATTAGAATAAGAAATTTAACAGTCGTGAAACGCGAAATATAAAAGTAAACTTAGCTTTCTTTTATTTTGACCTGGTAGGAATTTTTTGTAACCAGCCAAATAATTCTATTAAGCCTTTCATCGGTTGTGCTACTATTGAACTTCAGTTTCA
>DATHPY010000485.1:0-4068 GCA_035483315.1 Puia sp.
AAGAGATAATGATTAATACCGCAACTTAATAAATATCTGAATTGAAAAATGAAGAAATGAAAAACTGTGAGCTACCGACAGTTTAATAATGAATGGATCAGCGCACTATTTCATTAACGTTCATCACTCATTATTAATGTAGCTCACAGCAAACACTACTTTGCACAAATGTGCCAAACACTCAACATCGTTTGATCACAGGGCCGGTTTCATACTATACTTATTTTAGGTTTTAAAAACCTTAAATGCCTTTTAGATAATAAAGCGCTCAATAAAAAACTAACAGTACAAGAGTGCGACGCAACGATGCTCAATTTTTATTCTGCAGCCCGGAAGATAAAATTTTTTCAAATTACATCAACTTGAAGGTCGGCGCTAATCAAAACGTTCTGCATCATCAATTATTAGCCTCATCCTCTTATCCTTCTCCGCGGAGGAGGACGGTGCTTTATAACATTTCTAAAACATTTTATCTTACACATCTTCTTTGAATAATTTATCTGCATTCATTTTCACATTCATTTTCACATTTTCATATTTTCACATTGCGTAATTTTTATTCTGTTCTCAAACTCTTCACCGGGTTTGCCATTGCTGCTTTTATTATTTGCACGCTTAATGTTATTAATGAAATTAAGATCATCAATGCGCCGCTGACCGCAAACACCCACCAGCTCATGCTTGTACGATATGCGAAATTTTCCATCCATTTATTTGCAGCCCACCATGCAATCGGCGACGCAATTAAAAATGCGAGGACGACGAGCTTCACAAAATCTTTTGACAATATGGTAACGATGTTTGAAACTGATGCACCGAAAACTTTTCGGATACCAATTTCTTTTGTGCGAACATTAGTTGTGTAAATAACCAATCCCAACAAACCAAGACAACTGATAAGAATTGCCAAACCCGTTGCCCATTTTAATAATCCTGATGTTTGTTTTTCGCTTGTATAAAATTTTGCAATGGTGTCATCGAAAAAAGAATAAGTGAAATCGTTATCGGGATAAATATTCTTATACGCTTTTGTTATTTTAGCGATCGCTGCCGGCCAAATTGTTGCTTCTTCATTTTCCGGTTTTAGCAGAATGTGAAATACATCCGCTCTTTTATTATATTCAAAAACTATCGGACCAATTAATCCGTGCAACGATTGCTCATGAAAATCATTCATCACACCAACTACCGGACATTTTTTTCCGTTTCCTAATGTGAGCACTTTATTAATTGCGTCTTGCGGATTTTGAAAACCTAATGCTTTTGCATAGGTTTCATTTATTAATAGTTCCTGCGTGCTGTCACTGGCGTGAACGTTTCTTCCGGCTAATAATTTTATTTGATACACTTTAATATAATTCGTGTCGCCCCATCTTATCTGCACATTTATATTTGACTCTTTTTTTGCATCGCCGTATTTGATCTTGGTAAACGCAGCGCCTTCCATTGCCGGGGGAAGAAAACCCATGCTCGCCATTTGTACTTCGGGAATAGCTCTTATTTCATCCATCAATTGTGCGTGATGTGATCTCGACGTATCGCGCGGCATTTCAAAATTTATGATCGCATCTTTTCTAAAACCCATATCTGCATTGAGTGAATAATGAATTTGCTTGCTCACCATAAATGTGCCGATAATAAAAAACTGCGCGATCACAAATTGAGAAACCGTCAATGTTTTTCTTACCCATGCATTTCTTGTTTGTCCGGGTGATGCGAGCGATTGATTTTTTAAAACAGAAACCGGTTTGAAACCTGCCAATATCAATGCAGGATATAATCCCGATAAAAAACTAACGGTGATGGTTATCAGAAATAAAAAGATCATCACAGAAGGTTGATGCCACAATTCAAAATGCAGACCCGGCGGCATAAAATCCGCAAATATTTTTAATAAGAATGGAGTGATGAGAACCGAAACAATTGTCGCAATGCAGGTGACAAAAAATGTTTCGCTGAGAAATTGTATGATGAGTTGTTTTTTTGAACTGCCAATCGTTTTACGAATACCGATTTCCTTCGCACGTTGAGAAGCCTGCGCGGTGGTGAGATTAATAAAATTGATGCAACCCAATAACAACAAGAAAACAGCAATCGCAAACAATCCATATAATGTAGATTTATTTGCGGTGCGCATTCCAAAGCTTGCATAAGTTGTATTGAAATGAATATCGTTTAACGGTTGCAAATGAAAAGCCATCGTATTATTCTTATCCTTGTTTGCATCCTTATTATATTTTTTTATGAGCGCCTGTAATTGTGTTTCTGTTCTTGCAACACTGGTTCCTTTGGAAAGTTTTACATATACTGTTGAGTAAGCCATCCAGTCATTCCAAATGTCCATCATAAAACTTTTCTGCAAATTTGTTTTTGCGATGGTGGCAAAAGAAATAAACTCTTCGGAGGTAAAATCCGTGTGTTCATTTAAATTTTTTACAACTCCGGTCACTGTCATTTTCAGATCATCGTTGTAAACAATTTGTTTGCCGGGAACATCCGATAATGCAATATTTGGAAAATATTGTTTGGCACGACGCTCAGTGATCACAACTGAAAACGGTTCGTTGAGTGCGGTTTGCGGCGAGCCAACGATCCAATGAAATGGTAGCAGTTGAAAATATTTATCGTTTGTAAAAACAATATCTGGTTGATTTTTATAAACAGTTTGTTTGTCAGAGTTACCCGAAGCAATAGTAACCTTCGCTGTTGCATCTCCCTGGAATTGCATTACCGGAACACTTGCATCAACGCCGGAAACCTCGTTGTGAATGGCATCACTCAATGGCGCGGGAACTGCAGCACCGTGAGCATCATCGCCGTTAAATTTCATGTCCATCACCACACGAAAAATTATGTCGCTGTCTTTTTCGAATTTGTCAAAACTCAGTTCGTAATAAACAATAAGAAATATTACCAATGACGCGCTGATGCCGATTGATAATCCCAGCACATTGATGGAAGAAAAAATTTTGTTGCGGCGAAAATTTCTCAGCGCAACGGTGAAGTAGTTCTTGAGCATAGCGAATGTTTGATTTCGTGAATCGTCAATGGTGAGTGGTGAATCGCGATCTCTAATTATTGACCATTCACGATTGACCATTGACTATTCACCATTGACGATATTCATGCCACAATATAAATTATTGACATGCAATTGTTTTTACAAATTACACTTACGAAACTGTTCGTTAATGATACAAGCACTGTAATGTTTTGTGACACATTTAAACAAAAAGGTTAAATAGATTTTTTGCCTTTTTCAATTATCTTTACAACTGCTAAATTTTAACGACCGATTCCCCGATAGTATAACGGTAGTACGTCAGATTCTGGATCTGAATGTTGAGGTTCGAAACCTTGTCGGGGAACAAAATATTTAAAGCTTTGCAGATTTTTGCAAGACTTTTTTGTTTTTATTATTAAAGGAGCTCAGCGATTTCAACTTTTCCAAAGTTCTAAACTTTGGAAAAGTTTCGCGCCATTGTTGGTGTTCAAATAGCCATGTGGTTAGCCGCACCAACAATTGAATCTAAAATATCTTTGTGTCAGGTGATAACACCTCACATGGCGAAATAATAAAGAATCCCACTCGGCGTATGACTTTGCCTACGCCGCTGTTTTTGTAACTTGTAGCTACGATGATACTACAGTCAACCACTGACCGCTAATAAGCTGCTCAATAAAGTGTTATCATCGTACAGAGTGCGACGCAAGAATGCTCAATAGTAATTCTATCGCTAAGGACATAAAAATAAAAAAGCCGGCACATACATCCGGCAAAGAAAAAGAAAAACAATTATTACTATCTGGTAAGATATCCAAATAATCCATCAGCTTCTGCATTCGGACCAGCAGTAAAATAAAGACGACCCGGATCGATAGTACTCGTTATCGGCGCAAACGATAAAGCCCACAAGCCATCAATAACAATGGTCTTTTTATTATGGTTTTGCAATTGGCCTAAATAAGAACCATCAAGTGCAAAAACATTGATGTGCCCGTCGCCAAAATTTCCAACCAAAATAAATGAAGGGTTATCGTCGCTGTCGTTGCCGCCTTTTTTGCTGT
>DATHPY010000486.1:0-4168 GCA_035483315.1 Puia sp.
GTCTGCATTTTTTAATGCACCGACAAAAACCAATAACAAAGCGCCGCCTGCAATAACACCTGCGATCTTTAACCATTTATTTTTTTGCGGCTCGGTATCTGCATTTAAATTCATCAGCATGATCACAAATAAAAACAGCACCATAATGGCGCCTGCGTAAACAATTAAATTGACTATCGCGAGAAATTGTGCGTTCAATAAAATATAATGCCCGGAGATGGCGAAGAAAACCATGATGAGCCACAACACGCTGTGGATGGGGCTTTTGCTCACTACCAGCATAATAGCGCTCAAGATCGCTACAACACTTAAAACCCAAAATAAAATTTGTGTTACACCCATGAAAAGTACGAAGTACGATTTTAGATTTACGATTTCTTAAATTCGGTTATTCATCACAGTTAGCTTGTTCACTAATTTTCACATCAGCACATTTTTATATTATCACATTAATATCATCACATTTTCACATTCCCTCTCGCTTTTGCATATTCTTCCGGCTGCGTTTTTGGATCTGGAATTAACAGATCATCTTTTCCATAAATAAAACTTTTCCGCGTATAGTTTGACGGCGTAAAAGTTTCTGATAAATAAATAGCATCTTTCGGGCAAGCTTCTTCACACAATCCGCAAAAAATGCAACGCAGCATATTGATCTCATATTTCGCCGCATATTTTTCTTCGCGATATAAATTTTCTTCACCCGGCAAACGTTCGGCAGCTTCCATTGTAATTGCTTCTGCCGGACATGCAACTGCGCACAACCCGCATGCAGTGCAGCGTTCACGACCTTCTTCATCGCGGTTCAATACATGCAATCCGCGAAATACCGGACTGAATGTTCTTGTTTTTTCCGGGTAGTTTACTGTTGGTTTCTTTTTAAAAATGTGGCTAAATGTTATGGACATACCCTTTGCGATCGCAGGAATGTACAATCTTTCCCACGCCGTCATCGGTTTGCGTTCCACTTGTTTCAACCTGTTTGTTAATGCATCCATATTAAAGAGTTTGCAAAAATATTTTTCTCTGTTCAACCTGCCAATTAATTATTAATCGCAGTGATTTTTTTTTTATTATGTTCCCATCTGCATTGCTACTATTAGGCATTGTTGCGTCGCACTCTTGTACGTCAACAATTCTGTTCAGCGCTGTGCAAAAGTCTTAACTAAACTTAATTCAACACGGTTCTGACTTTTTAAAAAACAATCAACATTCAATACTCAATGCTGATTCTCAAGTTGAAGACGGGACGGTCAACAATCATCAACTTTTCTTACTTGAATATTTATTATTGAGTGTTTTCTTATTCATAACTTAAAAATGCCAGTTATTCTGTTTTAACAAAACAATAAAACCAGTCACCACCATATTTATCAAAGCCAATGGTATCAAGCCTTTCCAGCCGAGACGCATTAATTGGTCGTAACGAAAACGCGGCACTGTCCATCTCACCCACATAAAAAAGAAAATAAAGAACGCAATCTTAAAAAAGAAAACTCCTGCTTGTATAATTGCAAGCCAGTTTTGACCAATATGTTCTCCGACAGATGTGTCATTTAAAAACGGAATGTCATAACCACCAAAAAACAAAGTTACCATCACCGCGCTGCTGATAAACATATTTACATATTCGGCAAATAAATAAAAACCAAGTTTCATCGAAGAATATTCCTGGTGATAACCAAAGTTCAATTCACTTTCCGCTTCAGAAAGATCGAATGGCGTACGGTTACATTCTGCAAATGCGCAAATAAGAAAAATTAAAAAGCCAAGCGGCTGGTATAAAAAATTGTAAATACCATTCTGTTGTTGCTCAACAATTGTTTTTAAACTTAATGAACCGGTGAGCATCAGCAAAGCAATAATTGATAAACCCATAGCGAGCTCATAAGAAATAATTTGTGATGCGCCACGTAACGCAGCCATCAGCGAAAATTTATTGTTGGATGCCCATCCGCCGATCATCACTCCATAAACGCCCATACTCACCACACCGAAAATATATAGTATGCCAATATTTATATCTGCAATTTGTAACGAAACAGTTCTTCCGCCAATATCTAAATGACTGCTCCAGGGAACAACTGCGCTCGTCATCATTGCTGTTAACATCGCAAGCCCGGGACCAAGTATAAACAAAAAGCGATTAGATAAATTAGGAATAATTTCTTCCTTCATAAATAATTTCAATCCATCTGCAAGAGGTTGCAGAATTCCAAAAATGCCTGCACGATTTGGTCCGCGCCTGTCTTGTATCACAGCAGCAACCTTACGTTCCGCCCATGTTTCGTACATCGCAACAAGTAATGACAAGCCGAGAATTACAGAGATCAATATACATTTCTCTAAAATGAAAAACCAATCAATTACTAGTAACATGTGCGATTTACGATTTTAGATGTACGATTTGTTTAAATTCGGTTATACATTACTGTTAGGTAAGTTAATTATCACATTAGCACATCATCAAATTATTACATTATTCCACAAAATCCGTTGAATGCGCCGGACCTTCTATTTTCGATAAGTCACGCTGCGGTTCATTCACTTCACTCACGCTGTGAATATCCATCAATAATTTCGGTTTTCTTCCATCAAGCACATCATATAAAACTTCCTGCGGTTTTTGTATGCCAACATAATGTCCCTGAGCGATCACAGAATGACGATCTATTTTTGTCGGACCTTCAATTACCCAATCACTTGTTTCCTTTTTTTCAAACCTGCATTCGTTACAGATCCATTCCTGCACCTCACCCCACTGATCCTTTCTTGCTGTTGCGCGAAAAACTTCATTTCCACGATACCACAATGTTACTTTACCACAACACTTTGGGTTACTGCATTCGCGATGCGCGTCAACAGGCTTTAAAAACCATACACGATTTTTGAATCGGAAAGTTTTATCAGTCAAAGCGCCAACCGGGCAAACATCAATTACATTCCCGATAAAATCATTATCAAGAGATTTTTGAATGTAGGTCGCGATCTCCACGTGATCGCCTCTGTCTAAAATTCCATGAACTCTTTTTTCTGTTACCTGGTCTGCCGTGTACACGCAGCGGAAACACATGATGCAGCGCGTCATGTGCAATTGAATATAAGGACCGAGATCATGCTTTTCAAAAGTTCTTCTTTTAAATTCATAACGCGTTCCTTCTTTGCCGTGCTCGTAACTTAAATTTTGCAGATCGCATTCGCCGGCCTGATCACAGATCGGACAATCAAGCGGATGATTGATCAATAAAAATTCAACAACACCATTTCTTGCATCAATAACTTTTTCGCTCGTAATATTTTTCACGATCATTCCATCCATAACATTCGTACGACAACTCGCAACAAGTTTCGGCATTGGTCTTGGATCAACAGTTGAACCTGCGGCAACTTCAACCAAACAGGTGCGGCATTTACCGCCGCTGTTTTTTAATTTGGTATAATAACACATTGCCGGCGGAGCAACATCGCCGCCGATCTTTCGCGCAGCGTTGAGAATAGAAGTTCCCGGCTCCACTTCAACAGTGATGTTGTCGATAGTTACTTTAAATAATTTTGATGTATCCGCCATACCCCTATCCCCTAAAGGGGAATTTTAAGTTTCAAAATAAATTTTATTTTTTACGCACCCGCCAACTCCCCTTTAGGGGCTGGGGGTAACGGTTCCGCATATCCCGCCAATCCATAATTTCTTTTTTGAGATTCAACAGGGTTATTCACGTGCCATTCAAACTCATCTCTGAAATGTCTTATCGCCGCTGCGACCGGCCAAGCTGCTGCATCACCAAGCGGACAGATCGTATTGCCTTCAATTTTTCGTTGAATATCCCACAACAGATCTATATCACTTGTTTTTCCTTTTCCATATTCAATATTGTGTAAAATTTTTTCCATCCATCCTGTTCCTTCGCGGCAAGGAGAACATTGTCCGCAACTTTCATGACGATAAAATCTTGCTAACGTCAATGTATGTCTAACAACGCACTGATCTTCATCCAAAACAATAAATCCGCCGCTTCCCATCATTGAACCTTTTGGAAAACCGCCATCGGAAAGACTTTCATAATTCATCAATCTTGTATCACCTTTCACCGTCTTCAATAATAAATTTGCCGGAAGAATCGGAACCGATGAGCCGCCGGGAATACATGCTTTCAATCTTTTTCCATTG
>DATHPY010000487.1:0-5054 GCA_035483315.1 Puia sp.
GAGAATTGCAGTACTAAATACCAGATAAAGTTTTCGGAGCTTGAAAACGCATTTGATTGGAGTAGTAAGATATTTACTGAGCATTATTCCTCAAAAAGAGATTGCGATCTATCCTTAATTGATAGTTATGTTGATGGAGTAATTTTTGAACCAAATGTTTTATCAGATTCTCATTTTTCAGGACCAACATATTGTGACCCGGTCATAAAAATAAATGAGGAGCTTAGAATTTTGAAGGCTCAGTTGAAGCAGCATCCGGACCGCGAATTATTGTCAAGGGTCCGAGTGCTTATTTTGGAACTGCACGGTTTTTTAAGGAAGAAGTTGAACGCATCGAAAAGGTCGCTGAGAGTTTTTCTTCAAGGTAAAATTGTTTATGTTTTCATTGCTGATCTAAGAAAACACATTCGTTTACTAACTACTTTTTTGTTCAAATGTATGAATGACTTTTCAGGTTGTGAAGAAGAAGAATTTTCGATTCTCACCAAGGGTCGAAATAATTTTTTTTCAACACAACTTAATTTAAAATGTTTCATAAATACAAGATTCTTGAAGACCTCGATAGTTTTCTTGAAACTATAAAAGCTAAATATTCAGCAGAGGAAATTGATTTCTTGTTAGAAATCAGAAATAAAATAGCAGAATCAAAAAGTGAAGAAGACTTATTAGAATATGCGTTTGACATAGTGAAGTTCATGATGATGCTTCACGAGCTGTTCGGACATAAATAAATATGAAATTAGGATTCGCAATAAAAATGGTAAGGACTCATTTAAATATGAGTCAGCAAACTTTAAGTAGGAAAACTGGTCTATCGCAGACGTCCATTTCACAAATTGAGAACGGAGTAAAAAATCCGAGTGAGAGAACAGTAAAAAGAATCTGCAAGGTTCTCCGGATACCCGATGCGGTCCTGTATATTCTAGGCGTTGATGAAGATGACATACCAGCCGAACGGAAAGAAATGTTTGAACGGCTTTTTCCTCAAATAAAAGAGTTGGCGATTCAAATTATTGGAAACAAGAAAAGTGAATTAATAAAGAATAATTGATGCTACCTATTTGTTTTCAGGAGTGCTTTTTCTCCATTCTCTCGGCCCCTTTCCAATTCTTTTTTTAAACTCCAACGTAAAACTCGCATGTCTTTCATAACCCATTGCGTACGCAATAGAAGAAATTTTTTCTGACGTATTGGCGAGCAATCTTTTTGCCTCTGCCATTTTTAATTGCACCTGGTACTCCCGGATGGAGACGCCAAACAATTCTTTAAATCCTTTTTTTAATTTGTATCCGTTGAGACCTGTTTTTTTGCAGAGAGATGCGAGAGAGATCTTTTCATCGAATTTTTCTTCGATGATCTTTTTGGCGAGGTGAAGGGAGGATGTCATTCAAAAAATTTTCATAGGGTACGCACAAATATTTTTCTGTCATTACATTTCACAACATGAGGAATGTTCCGCTTGGCGATCTTTTTCTTCATGCCATGCTCTCCATATTTATTGCTTAGCCGATATACATACATGAATACAAATGTTCCAGCCGCAAGAATAAACCCCACACAAATGAAGGAATTGATCCCCGCGATATACATAATAGCAAACAGTATCATGAGCGCGATGACCCCTCCGCCGAGCCACCAGATATACTGTGCTTTGAGTCCTTTGAATTCAATTGCTTTGTTAATGCCCTTATTTATTTTGTAGACGCTGTTGGACATGGTATAGAATATGTTGAAGTTTGCGGTGTAGTGCCATTAACTCTCCACAGTGGCGGAGCGCTCGTAGTTTTCACGGGCATCTTTTCTTTCTTGCGACAGCAAAATGCTGCGCATAAGATGGCAATAAGAAATCGCTGTTTCATTTTGATCTTATTAAGTTTTTAAGAAATACCAAAGAAGGATTTGATAACGGTCGCCACTATCACGAGAAATATGCAACTGCCAAACCATGCGGCAGCAACCTTTCCGGTATCATGATCACCATGATTCCATTTCTGATAGACCTTCACAGCGCCGATGAGCCCAAGTATAGCGCCTACAGCATACATCAAATTAGTTCCGGCAGAGAAATAACCATTGACGAGTGTGGTTGCCTGGTTGATCCCGGCATTACCATCCGCAGTTTGAGCATGGACAACATTGTTTATTATTAACTGCACGACTAACGCACATGCATATCTCATTTTAATTTTCATTACACACATTTTCTTTCTTCACTAATTTTCTTTAAGCCCCTTTAGGGGTTTGGGGGTTTTACCCTGATGCAGCCTGCCTTTCCGTAAGCCTTTGAAGCCAAAGGCAGGTGATGCATACAGGGAAACAAACCAACTGCTAACAACCAACTCTGCTCGCTATGATGATATCAGAGGTTCTTCATTTGACGCTCCATTCATCCTACTCCATTGCACTTGGCTGATCTGCACTTCGACATGAATGGAGCTATTTCTTTTTCTAAATAATTTTTATAGGGTACAGTCTTTCGAGCATGCGACGCTCATTACACCGGGCTTCGCGGCTCCTTGATGATGCTTTTCTTTTTCTGGAATAAACCCATGATCTCTTTTCTGTAATATTTTGGAAGTATTACGCAGTAATACAAAACAAGAATGATGATTAAAAAAGTGAAGAATTCGTTCCAGGAAATTTTACTGAGCATAATTGCGTTGATTGTCCATACAAATATCATATCACAGTGGAGGGAAACAGCTATGGTAAACGGAGTGAGATTTATGCTAAATGGAATGATTTCAGGATTCCGTGATATTCGGAAAGGTTCGGAAAAAATGACCGTACCTGAAAAATGCAACCAGTTGTTTGAAAAACAATAATTTGTGTGCGGCGTTGTGCAAGATTCGGAAAAATTCGTGATGGATAAGGTTAATAATTAAAAATTCATTCCATCGGTTATACATGACTGTTAGTAAAGTCCAGGGTAATGAATCAATGCCGTTATTTTTTGCCAATGATTTTTCTACAGACCTGCTCGATCTCTGATACTGCATCCTGCACCCTTGTCTCCATCTGATCAGGGTTAGAACCGAGCTTTTCATAAATGATATCTTCAATTTCTTTTAATTCATTGCTGCGAAAACCCGAAACCATTGGACCGCGACGCTCTGCAAGAATCATTCCCTGGCGACGCGAAGCATTAAAAATTTCATTCATGATGGAAATCAGTTCATGGAAAGGCTTTTCATATTTTTTGCCGAATACGGCGATGAATCTGAATTTCAATACCTGCAATTTTTCAAAGGCTGTTTTATTTTTTTCGTATCGTTCCCTAATCACATAAAATCTGTCGTAAGCATGATTGTTAGTCAAAAAATCAGCCTCTTTTCTATATGCTTCACCTTCTCCTGAAAATCCAAAGGGGCTTCTTATATTTCTGATGATTTGGTGAGTCTCATAAAAACAAGAAAGGACCTCTTCTGCCAGTTCATATTTTCTCTTCCATCTTGTTTCCTTTCGCCAAGATGCAATTCCCCAAATAGCTGCTATTGAGGCGATGATCACCGATATGCTTTCAAAAAATTTAATAGTATGCATAGATTAGAAATTTCAAAAACTATTTGAGACCATTCATACCTTCCCCATTTTGACATCAAACCCCGATTGTTGTATTCTTTTTATTACAAAATTGAAACTGAGCAAACTAAAAAAGGGTAATGAATCGGCAAGTGATTTTGGAGAATTGGACATCAACGCTATCAAAAAAGAAATGTTGGGATTTTTTATTTCGAATCTATTATTCAAGATTAAATTTTTTCGAAATATTTCTTTTGATTTGAGACTGATCCATTTTCTAATTAACGGATCAATTTGTAATAGTTGAGCCGAGACCGCAGTCTGCATAAGGAGATGACTATTTAGTGCGGAACTCTTAAATTTCTTTACGTGGATGATAAAATCTTTAGTTAGTACATCGCAGAATTCAATTCCATAATCATATAAGGGATGTTTATATAATATCTTGTCCCAGCATTGTCCACCGGCTGCTATCGCTGCTTTTTTATTGAAATCCCCTTCATCATCATTCCCGTTCCATTCTGTATTGATAATATCAGATAGATTATCAATTTCGTGATCCTTTATAAATAGTCGGAGACCTTCCATATACTCTTTTTCGATCTTGTACCAGTTGCCTTTATAAAGAATGTATGTATTTCGTCTGATCGTCAATTCATAAAATAAGCATTTGTATAAGGTCCACGAATCAAGTTGCTGGTCATTTGAGTCGAAAGGAATGATCTCTTTATATTTTAAATAATTAACGCTGATGTTATGTCTCTCCGGCATGGACTGAAAGAAATTTTCGATGCTTAATTGTGGCAATAAATTTCCTTTGGGGCTGAGTTTATACCCATTAAGGTTTCCTATAATTTCAAAATCTATTAAGAAAATATTTTTACTCTTTCTTTTAATCTGATCGCACAATTTACTATCAAGGATTGCCATCAATGCTTTCTCTTTAATGCGTTTTGTGGAAGTAAGACGCTTATAATTATCATCTGCAGATATGATTTCATAATCTTTAAACAACTGCTCACAAAGCGCAATGATGTTATCGATTTTCAATGGTGACGGAATGGAAAAAAATTCTTTGCCTTTGATCAGGATTGTTCTTTTTGGCAACTGAAAAAAACCACTCAGCTCTGTGATATTTTCCAGATTAAGATCAAGATCGAAATTGTCTTTGCTTGTAGGAATGGTGGCGTTGCGGTTATTTGTAATGGGGTTTATTGATAATGTGAATGATTCAATTGATTTAGTATGCCTCGGTTTGATTCTGAAAAACGCAGCGCCTAATCCAAAATCGCTAACAATATTGCCTCGGTTAACATTTGCTACAGAGCTGCCAAAACAACAACCCATTATTCGGCCTTTGACCTTTACAAATAAAATCGCACCTGATGAAGCTGTGTCTAGATCAATACCATTCAAGTCCGCAAAATTTTGAACTATTTCTGCCCAATTTGGTCTCGTCGGATCAGCAGCGCGCTGTACAACATATATCTTTTCGTCGTAGCCCTTTGCCACCTTTGCAGGTTTAACCAATT
>DATHPY010000488.1:0-3233 GCA_035483315.1 Puia sp.
CGTTGTTAATTTTATAAGAAATGCTTATTGTATTTGGCTCTAATAAAAAATGTACCACACTGGGATCGTCAAAGTCGTGATTTTTTACATTGGTCCATAAAATAGCTTCACATACGCGGTTTACAGTTCCAGTAAGATGAAATTTTCCCATGTTTAGTTTAAAGGTATCGGCAACCCCTTTATTTCTGCTGTCATCATACCACAAAACTATGGTTCCAGTATCTCTGCCAATGATTTCACCATCTATTACAAATTGATTGTTTGAATGAGCAGTTTGGCTAAAAATTTCAGGAGTCAAGAAATTGCTGCAGAACAAGTATAGAAATAGCAAGCGCAATATGAATTTCATTTTTTGCTTTTAAGAGAGATAAAATATCAAATAAATTCCATAAAAATTCGAATAAGGTTTTTTTCCTTTTTTTCTTCTTCAATAAATAAATGCATTGTTAATGAATCTGGCGCAGGTCTCCAGAGCTGTGCTGCAATGTTACTTGTCTCTAAAAAAATATTAGCATCATACAAATGAAAAAAGTAACGCTTAGTCACAGGTCAGGAGACCTGCGCCAGACTATATTTTTCGGTTATCCATAAACGTTATCATCCCATCAATTCTGTTCCAATTCGTCTTTCGATGGCAATTTTGGAAATGGATTATGTGGCTCTGCCTGGTACCAAAAAACAGTGGAACTAATGTCTGAATGCTGCATTAAATAGGCGCCGTTACTTTTCCATCCCAAATCTTGTATTGTAACGCGCAAACTTTTATCGAAACGAATTGGATCCATAATATGCCAGCGGTACAAACCAAAACGCTCCTGTGAAGTATATAATCCATCCGGTCTTATTACCTGCGGTAATCCGGTGTATGCAGTGGAAAATTCGTGGTACTGATGATTCACTTCAAAATCGTAAGAGCCGCAAAAATAATCTTCCGTTCCTGTTCCGGCAATTGTCGGAAATTTTGTGTCGCCATCCATATAAAATTTTATTTCGCCTTCACCCCACCAACCATTATTGTGCACGCCCCACGCAAGATAAGTTCCCACATATTGCCCTTTGCCTTTGATGCTGTCAACTAAGGTGAACACACCATTCTCCACTGAATTTTTTCTTCTGAACTGTGCGTGAAAATATCCTGCATCCTGCGGCACTTCTGTCAACGTGTAATCAACCTGGTAATACAAATACATTTTTTCCGTGTTGATATTCGTCATCGTTATTCTGCATTTTTTCCGAAAAGGCATTGTCCAATAACAATTAAAAGCGCTTCCTGGATTTACCGTTACCGGCAACGAATTTAATTGCGCATACGTTCCCCATCCCATTCCAAAAAAATCACCGACGGGAGTTTCAACAGAAGGTTCTGTTTCATCATCCCAATAAATTCTGAAAATAGAAAACCGCCAGTTTCCGGTTGGCGTCATCCATATATGTTGTATTGCGCCGGAGCCGCTGATTTCGGCCATTGTAAAAGTTTCGCCGGGTTTTATTACGATGAATGGATTCACTTTCCAACCTTGTCCAAGTTCGCGCGCAGCTTCTCTCGCGCTGCCATTTTCCAATGTCGCCATTCCGCCTTTGCCAGGCTCGCCGGTTAAATTTTCCGGACCGATGGAACGCGTTTTTGCATCTGATAACCGTGAGAGGTTACCAAGATTCATATCGAGCCCATTGAATGAATTATTTTTTTGAGCCATAACCAAGAATGAAGAAATGCATAGTAGCATGCAAGCAATTAAATTTTTCATACCAGCAGTTTTATTAGAAATGAAATTTACTGAAACATTTTTGAATCTTGTCCACAGCTTTTCAGATTCATTTTTTCGATTGAGAAAAACAACCGGATAAATAAAATAATTGCGCAGGTTAATTTACGTGCTTATCAACATAATCTATTACGGAACCAACCGTAGTTAGTTTTTCCGCATCTTCGTCAGGAATTTTTATTTGGAATTCTTTTTCTATGGCATCAATAAATTCAACCAGGTCGAGCGAATCTATATTAAGATCGTTACAGAAAGATGCCTGGTATGATAGATCATTTTCATCAACTGCAAATTTATCAATGATGATGCGGATGATCTTAACTACATGATCTGTTTTGTTTTTGGTTTCTGTTAATATCATAGTTCATTCTGTTAGTCAGGAGTAAAAAATCAATTATGGTCGCCGGGCGATAAAACATAATCCTCGATTTTGCGGTATAATGTTGAGAGAGAAATATTGAGCATTTTTGCAGCTTCAGGTTTATTCCATTTTGCGCTTACCAAAACTTTTTGAATATGGAGACGTTCAAATAAACTAAGATCGTATGGCGCATTCCCTTTTTCTGAATTTTGATATTGATAAGAAAGAATTTCATAAGGCAATATTTCTTCAGACAAAATTGAGCCTGCAGAAAGTATCACCGATCTTTCAATAATATTTTTCAATTCGCGGATATTTCCTTTCCAGTGATAATTCAATAAAAAAGTTTCAAAATCCCTGGTTATTCCAGTAATATGTTTTCCGAGTTTTTGAGAAAAAAGTTTTACAAAATAGTCTGTGAGTAAAAGAATGTCTTTTTTTCTTTCACGCAAAGGCGGCAAATGAATGGCAAAAATATTAAGCCGGTAAAAAAGATCTTCCCGAAATTTTCCATTCTTTACTTCATTCGACAGATCGCGGTTTGTAGCCGAGATAAGCCTGATGTTTACATTGGTTATTTTATTATCTCCTATTTTTATAAACTCGCCGGACTCGAGCACACGAAGCAATCGGGACTGTAATTCTTTATCAATTTCTCCCACTTCATCTAAAAATAATGTGCCGCCGTCCGCTTCTTCCAAAAGCCCTTTTTTATCTTTTATCGCCCCGGTAAAAGCGCCTGCACGATAACCGAATAATTCACTTTCCAATAATTCTTTACTGAATGAAGAGCAATTGATCGCTACAAAATTGTTATGATGCCTGGAGCTGGCGGAGTGAATTGCTTTGGCGAATAATTCTTTTCCTGTACCGGTTTCACCGAGCAACAATACAGCCGCATCTGTTTTAGAAACTTTTTGTGCAAGATCTAATGCATCATGAATAATATCCGACTCGCCGATGATGTTATTAAATCCAAATAATGTTTCAATTCTTTTTTCTTCATAATTTACCGGTGTGATTTCAGGTTTATTAAAATCAGATAACTGATCTTTTATAACCCGGATAATTCTGCTGATGTCTTCTCCTTTAATTATATAATCGGA
>DATHPY010000489.1:0-4818 GCA_035483315.1 Puia sp.
TTATATTATCAGGATAATCGGTTTAATAAGGCTAAAATCGAGGTTCAGACTATTCCGACCATTCTCAAAATTAATTTACCTTCAGATGCAACATGGCTCTGAAAGCTGTGTCTCTATTATATAACGTTTAAAATGCAGACACTTTTGGAATCAACTGCACTAATACTACACGATGAACTGGTAGAACGCTGCAAACGCGGTGACGCCAAGGGCTTTGCAGAAATTTACCAGAAATATTCAAAGGCTATGTATAATACAAGCCTGAGGATCGTGAACAATACCGGTGATGCGGAAGATGTGTTGCAGGAGGCTTTTGTGGATGCGTTTGCATCGTTAGAAGCGTTTCAATATAAATCTACATTCGGAGCATGGCTAAAGAAAATCGTGATCAATAAATCCATTAATCAGTTAAGGAAAAGAAAAATGGATCTGATTGATATCGACAAAACAAATGCAGGGCTTTTGCCTGAAGAAGAAAGTTTGGATGAAAAAGATGTGCAATTGAAAGTGGAAGAAGTGAAGAAAGCAGTAAAGCTATTGCCAAATGGTTACAGAACGGTGTTGACCTTGTATTTGTTTGAAGGTTATGACCATGAAGAGATCGCGGAAATTTTACGCGTATCTCATGCTACAGTAAGGACGCAGTATATGCGCGCGAAACAAAAATTATTGAGCTTAATAAAACAAGGAGGCTTATCATGAGCGGTCAATTAGAACAATTTATTAACGACAATCGCGACGAGTTTGATGGTGAAGAACCATCGAAAAAGATCTGGGATAATATCCAGCAAAAGCTTGAGCCGGAAGTGAGAACAGAAACGCGTGTTGTGAGATTAAACTTTATACGGTGGAGCGCGGCAGCATTGGTAGTTGTGTTGCTTGGAGCAGGAGCGTGGTATTTTTTGAGTAATCATAGTGAAATGAAACCGAACACAGAAACAATAGTTGCTCAAAATAAACCAGAGAAAAAAGACACTACCAAACCATCGAATAATTTGGGACAACCTGATAGTATTGCAAGAGCATCTCAAAAACAATTAGCGCAAACCACTCCTGTTAAACCCGATAATACAAAAAAGAATAACGTGGATGCAGGCACAGATTTGTTATCAGATCAGCAAAAGGAAATGGTTTACTACGCAAAAATTGTAGACCTTAAACATGACGAATTAAAGAAGATAAAAAAAGACGAACCATTATTATACAAACAATTTTCGGGAGATGTATATAAACTTGACAGTGTTTATCAATCCCTGAAAAAAGAATTACCTAAAAACCCCAACCGCGAACAACTGCTGGAAGCTATGATTCAAAATTTACAACTGCAGATGGAATTATTGAATCGCCAGTTACACATTATCAAACAAATTAACAATTCAAAAAAATCAGCGTATGAACAAGCTTACAAATCTGCTTAATATCCTTTCACTCGTCGCCGTTTTATCCGTGCCGGCTTTAAGTTTCGCGGGCACAGATGATGGTGTAGAGAAGAAAAAGAACATCAGTAAATCGTACAATGTCGGAAGCAGCGACAAATTAAGTATCGACAATTCTTTTGGCGACGTGGTAATAAATACCTGGGACAAAAAAGAATTTAAAGTTGATGTTGAAATTTATGCAAAAGGGAAAACCGAGGAACAAGCTCAAAAGATTCTTGACAAAATAAAAGTTGATGAATCACAATCGGGCGGTGAGGTTTGGTTTAAAACTACAGTTGGAAATATTGGCTCAAAACACAACAATGGTAATGATAATGATGATGGTGATGATGACGATGATGATAATGGAAATCACAAACATCATGGAGATAAAAACCAGGAGTTTCACATCAATTATGTTGTGTACATGCCATCGACCAATCCACTCAAAATTGAAAACCAATTTGGTAAAACAACAGTTCCGGATTTTAAAGGAAATGCAGATTTAACAAGTAAATTCGGAAGTTTAACAACTGGTAATCTTGATGATGTTGACCAGGTTGATGTTGAATTTGGAAAAGGAAGTATTGGCAGCGTACACAATGGTAGAGTGAGTTTTAAATTCGATAGCAGGTCGACTGTAAAAAATGTTAGTGGGTCAATGAAACTCAATGTAGAATTTTCGGAAGCGCAGTTTGGTATTTCAGATAATATTAGTGATCTGTCACTTAATAATTCTTATTCCACTGTCAATTTGATGGTAACAAAAGATTTGTCTGCGAGGTTTGATATTCATACAAACTTCGGCGACTTTAAAAATAAAACGGATTTTAATTTTAAAGAAGATAAAGAAGACGACGACAATGATGGACCTAAGTTTGATAAAGATATAAACGGAACAACTGGCGCCGGCAAAGCAAGAATAAAAATTAAAAGCAGTTTTGGAGAAGTACGCCTGTCGCATGAATCCATGAAAGAAAGTGACGACGAAAATACAGACCGTCAGGAAAGAACGGAAAGAAAAGAGCGCAAGGAAAAAAAGGAAAAGAAAGAAAAGAAAGAAAAAGATGACGATGATAACTCGTAGAATTATTAATTATCAAAACTGACAACATACTAAACTTCTACACTTTTATTAGTTGAAGAATATTGTAAATGAACGCCTGCTTTAATAAGCGGGCGTTTTGTTTTTATAAATAATTTTTATTTGTATGAATTAAGTAAGTTAAAGCATTTAGTTGTATCATTAAATGATTTGGAATTTCAGTGATTAACTTTTTGTTGGCAGAGTTTAAAGAATTCATTAATAGTTTTGTTTTCCATTAAAACAATTATTATGAAAAAAATTATCTTATCCGTAATTATCGTTATCAGTTTTGCATTATCAACAAAAGCGCAAACAGGAAGTATTTTAGTGTATGGAAATGTTGGAATTGCTTCGAGCAGCAGTTCTGATAACATTTCAGGAGGCTCATCATCAAAAGAAACAAATTCTTCATTAAATCTTGGTTTGGGTTATCAATTCAACTCAAATTGGACGGGCGGTTTAAATTTTCAATATGCTTATGAAAATTCAAATGGCGTATTACAACAGTATATGATCGATCCATTTATTCGTTACGCAAAACCTATTTCTTCAATTTTTAGTATTTATGGACAGTTTCAGGCAGGATATTCGCGAACTTCATTCAGCCCTAATCCTGACAATGAGCGGATAAACGGATTTAATGCTCAAATCTTTCCGGCTGTTTTTGTCAATATAAAAAATGGGTTTGGTTTGAATTTTAATTTTGGTGGGATTCAATATAATTCGGGAAATGAAAAAGATGACGCCGGAAATTCTTCTTCCAGTAAAGCTTTTTCTTTTACATTTGGGCAAGGTATAAATTTTGGGATATCAAAGAATTTTGGCGGCAAATCACATTCGTAAAAAATATAAGACAATTTTTTTTAGCGAGCGCTCTTTATGGGTGCTTTTCGTTTTAATTTACTTTTATCTTACACTTAAACAACTGTAATGCAAGATCAGTTAGATGCAAGTTTACATTTTGCCATCACAAAAGATAAAGAAGATGGCTTAAAAGATCTTAGGTCGCAATTTTATTTCCCGCAACATAATAATAAAGACAGCATTTATTTTTGCGGCAACTCTCTTGGATTACAGCCGAAAAATGTTTCTGCAGCAATTCAGCAGGAATTAAAAGATTGGCAGGATATTGCGATTGGCGGTTATCTGTATGCAAAAAATCCGTGGCTATATTATCAGCACAACTTTAATAAATCACTTTCTAAAATTATTGGTTGTCATGAACATGAGGTAACGGTGATGAATACACTAACCGTAAATCTTCATTTGATGCTTTTGTCTTTTTATCATCCAACAAAAGAAAGATATAAAATCATGATGGAAGCCGGCGCATTTCCATCTGATCAGTATGCCATAGAAACGCAGGTAAAATTTTATGGGTTGAACCCTGATGATGCGTTAATTGAAATTGCTCCGCGTGATGGTGAAAAATTAATTCGTGATGAGGATATTCTTGACGCGATTGAAAAAAATAAAGATTCACTTGCATTAATATTATTCGGTGGAATTAATTATTACAGCGGACAGGTATTTGATATGAGAACAATAACAGCCGCAGCACATAAAGCTGGCGCTGTTGCCGGTTTTGATTTAGCTCATGCAGCAGGAAATATTTTATTACAATTACATAATTGGGATGTTGATTTTGCTGTTTGGTGTTCCTATAAATATTTAAATGGAGGTCCGGGCGCGGTTGGCGGAGCGTATATACATGAGCGTTATGTTCAGGATGAAAAGCATAAAAGAATGGCCGGTTGGTGGGGAAATGATGAAAGAACAAGATTTGAAATGAAGAAAGGATTTATTCCAAAACAAGATGCCAGCGCCTGGAATATAAGCACAGCGCAGGTTTTTAATATGGTTGCTTTAAAAGCCTCATTGGAATTATTTGAGAGAACACCTATGGAAAAATTGCGGACTAAAAGTATTGAACTTACAAATTATTTGCAGTTTTTATTAAGTAAATTAACTGATATTGATTTTGAAATTATCACACCTGCAGATCCGGAAAGGAGAGGAGCGCAATTGTCTTTATATTTTAAAGAACATGGAAAAGCAATTCATCAAAAAATGATTGATGCCGGAATTGTAGTTGATTATCGGGAGCCGGGCGTTATAAGAGTTGCGCCCGCGCCGTTGTATAATTCGTTTGAAGATGTGTACAAATTTTATGAGATTTTGAAAAATATCAGAACTATGATTTTTTCGATTTAACTGTTTTTTTTTGAGTGAGTCCGTAGCGTTCAGACAACTGTCTAAATATTTTCAACACAAGTGAAAAATAAAATTCCCGGTTTTTTAAAGCACCTGACT
>DATHPY010000490.1:0-4126 GCA_035483315.1 Puia sp.
TTATTGCTGCGCTCATTTTATTTGGCGGATTGATCATGCTGAAATTGCATCTTGCGGCTGATGCAAAAAACAAAGCTTCAACAGAAAAAGCTGCAGATATTCCATCACTTGAAAACAGGATCAAATCCGATTCATTATATATTGTAAAAGATATTCTGTATAAAGACAGCGGCATTTTAATTGCGCTGGATAACCCCGGAAAATCCGGCGCCGAAACTTATTTTGATAAAAAATTTAAGTTGAATGATTACAGCAATATCAACATGGTGTACATCTATCAGTATGATACAACAAAACCATTGCAACAAATTTCGTTGGATGACGCGATAATGGCAAAGGGAAAAAAGATGGCAAGGTTCCAGGAAATTTGGGTCGCAAAATATATTGACACAACCGATGGTTCATGCAAGCCATTAAAAAAATATTTACAATCAACAATAAAAAATACAGACATTTTTCAAACAGAAGAAACAAGTTACCAGCCCGAAAGCATTCATAAAATGCGGGTTGAATGCAAATACAAAATCACCGACAGTCTTGGAAAGAAAACAGACAACGACATAACCGCTTCAGTTGATACTGCCGGTTTGGTAACGTTGGTTGATAAACCTCAATAATTATTTGCTCCAGATTCGCAGATTAAAAACCATGAAATAAATTTTTGTGTAGCCGGCGATAGTAATTCTATTAAACATCGTTGCGCCAGCTGGCGGACTCTTGTACAGCAACAATTCTATTGAGCGCTTTACAAACGGCGACAACTGTAAACGCAACACGTCATTGCGAGGAGCGAAGCGTTGGCTTGTGCCGGGCGCGACGTGGCAATCTGCTTTATACATAATTAGTTATTGATTTTTGTAAATCAGATTGCCACAGCCCATGCTCACGCATAATTCCAGCGCAATGGGCTTCGCAATGACGTGAATGGTTTGCGCACGTTTTTTATTGTTGGTCGCTGACCAATAATAAAACAATAGTACAAATTTTATTATTTAAATTTATCAAAGTAACTTTACAAAGTTAGTTTAATACAATGATAACAGCAAACGACCAAAAGCTCGCACACAGCCTGCGCGACCTGGTTTCCACACTCACCCGGAGTCTCCGCAAACAATTAGGCAACCCGGAACAACTATCTGTTGCCGAAGAAAATGTTGTGCGAATATTACTAAGACAGGAAGAAGCGCTCCCATCTGAGCTTTGCGGCCAGCTGAATATTTCATCACAGTTTATGTCGCAGGTTTTAAATCGTCTTGAAAAGCTTGAATACATTTCGAGGAAGCCTTCAAAAACTGATAAAAGAAAATCATTGGTATCTCTTTCGAAAAAAGGAATGCAAAAAATACAGCAGAGGAGAAAAGAAAAAGAAGACCTCCTGGCTGCTCTGATCTCTCTACAATATAACAACCAGCAAAAGAAACAAATAGCACAAGCGATAGATCTGTTAGCGCAACTTTATGAAAACAGGTAAAAAGATAAATACATTCAGAGCATTTCGAAACCGCAATTACAGTTTATTTTTTAGCGGTCAGTCAATTTCTCAGATCGGCACATGGATGCAACGCACAGCCGTAAGTTGGGTTATTTATACCATGACGCACTCAACGTTTATGCTGGGGCTTGCCATATTTGCATCGCAATTCCCATCATTTCTTTTTTCTTTACTTGGCGGAATTGTTGCGGATAGACATCACCGCTATAAAATATTATTGTTCACGCAAACTGCTTCACTGATACAGGCTGTATTGCTTGCAATATTGGTCCTGACAAAACATTACGCCGTTTGGGAAATACTTTCATTCAGTGTTATACTCGGCATCATTAATGCTTTTGATGTGCCTGCGCGACAACCACTCGTCCATGAATTGATAAGTGACAAAACAGAATTACCAAATGCGATGGCGCTAAATTCTTCCATGGTAAATCTCGCAAGGTTGATCGGTCCGGCATTATCAGGAATTGTTCTTCAAAAATTTGGTGCGGGCATTTGTTTTCTTTTAAACGCTGTAAGTTTTATTGCCGTAATTATTTCTTTGTTATTATTAAAATTGCCGCCATATAAAAAGCCATTGGAAAAAAAGAAGATCACATCAGAATTTTCCGAAGGTTTCACGTACCTGAAACACACCCCTTCTATCAGCATGATTATTCTTATGCTCACTGCAATAAGTTTGTTGGTTTTACCATACGACACGCTGTTACCTGTTTTTGCAAAAATAATTTTCAAAGGCGATGCGGTAACTTTTGGTTATATCTATAGTTTCATCGGTATTGGAGCAATTGCCGGTACTTTCTTTTTAGCTTCTTTAAAAGCAGGAACGAATCTTAAAATTGTTTTACTGATCAACACGATCGTGATGGGTATCGGCCTGATGTTTTTTTCTCACGTAAGTTATTTTCCGCTCGCTATGTTTTTCGCAATTCTATCAGGATTCGGCGCAATGTCGCAGGGCACAATTTGCATCACTATAATACAAGTGAATGCAGATGCAAATATGCGCGGCAGAGTAATAAGTTACCTGGCAATGGCAATGTTTGGAATGCTGCCGTTAGGCAGTTTGCTTATCGGTATTATTTCGCAGCATATCGGCGCGCCGGATGCTATGTTTTGCCAGGGAATAATGGCGCTTATTATTGCCGCTGTGTTTTATAATTTTTTAAGAAAAGATAAACTTGATAAAAAAAATACAAAAGAATTTGAAGAAGCTGAAGACGTGGTTATGGAAAAAATTTAGTTATCAATAATAAAAAACAAAATCAAAATGGAACAAAATTCACAAAACGCCGCGTTGCTTGTAATGGACATGCAGTCTGCAATATTATCAATGCTGCCAGATGCAAAAGAGTTTGTTGGCAATGTTGCCAAAACAATTGCCAGTGCGCGGGATAAAAAAATTCCGGTTATTTATGTCGTTGTTGGTTTCAGGCAAGGCACACCTGAAATTAATTTGAATAATAAAGGTTTTGCTGCCGCGAAAGAAAGATTTGCAAACGCAGATATGAATGAATTTGCAAAGATTGAACCCACGTTGGCTCCGCTTGCAAACGAAATTGTAGTTACCAAACGCCGCGTTTCTGCATTTACCGGCAGCGATCTCGAAGTAATTTTAAGAGCGTTCAATGTTCAGCATTTAATTCTTACCGGCATTGCTACGAGTGGTGTTGTGCTATCAACCGTACGCGAAGCTGCCGATAAAGATTATCGCATAACTGTATTATCCGATTGTTGCGCTGATGGTGATGAAGAAGTGCATCGCGTGCTGACTACAAAAGTTTTTCTGCGCCAGGCAGATGTGATGACTTTCGATGAGTGGAGTGTTAATTGATAATGAAAAGACTTCGACTAGCCCCGACCTTCAGGTCGGGTTTACCTTATAATTGAAATTATTTTTTTTATGTTCCCGGCGACAACAATTCTATTTGACATCGTTGCGTCGCACTCGTATAGTGTTGGTAATTCTATTGAGCGCATCAAAAACGGCGGCGATCCGTCATTGCGAAGCCCGTTGCGTAGGTTTGTGGGTAAGCATGGGCTGTGGCAATCTGATCGTAAAAAATTCAGCAATTTATTTATTCTTAACGCAGATTGCCGCGTCGCTCCTCGCAATGACCGAGAAGGCGGCAGACGGTTTAAAACCGTCAGAGGCCTTTACAATCATTTGCGCTTTGCCGTCAGTAATGCGCTCAATAGAATTGTTACCGCACAAGAGTACGACCTGTATGCCGATAGGCAGGCGCAACGATACTTAATAGTAATCCTGTCTTCTACTTTAACTTTTCCAAAGTTTAAAACTTTGGAAAAGTTCGGAGCACGCTGATTTGAATTTGAAATAACGCGGCTACTAACAGTAACAAATAACCGAAGATGAAGCGCCCAATAGCATTATTGTCGCACAAGAGTGCGACGCAACGATGCTTAATAGTAATCCTGTCTTCTGGTAAATAAAAAAAGCTCTTCGATTTGAAGAACTTTTTAATTTTTACTTAATATTTAATAACGATAATGTTCTGGCTTGAACGGACCGCTTTTTGGGATGCCAAGATATCCGGATTGCTCATCAGATAATTCATCAAGCTCAACACCAATTTTTGCAAGATGCAAACGCGCTACTTTTTCATCGAGATG
>DATHPY010000491.1:0-3069 GCA_035483315.1 Puia sp.
ATCAGGTGAATTTGTTGCTCAGTGATTTGTCAGCATTTGACACAGGCAAAATTTCCCAGGGCAAAGATCTGCTGGAAATATATTTTTCGTTAGTGAGCAATGCCGCTCTTCTTACCACATTTTTCAATTCACGGATATTACCCGGCCATTTGTAATTGGCAAATAAAGTAATTACATCATCATCAAAACCGTCAATACTTTTGCCTAATTCTAAGTTGACTTTTGCAAGAAAGAAATTTGCCAACTGTTTAATATCTTTTTTGCGATCTCTTAATGCAGGAAGATTAATGGAGAATTCATTCAGCCGGTGATAAAGATCTTCCCTGAATTTTCTTTTTTTATGCGCGTTCGGCAGATCTTCATTTGAAGCAACGATAATTCTTACATCAATATCAATTTCTTTATTTCCGCCAACGCGTTTTATTTTTCTTTCCTGTATAACTCTTAATAAAGATGACTGCACATCGAGAGAAAGATTCGCGACTTCATCCAAAAATAATGTGCCGCCATTAGCCAATTCAAAATGACCGGCTTTATCGGTGTGCGCATCTGTAAAAGATCCTTTCACATGCCCAAAAAGTTCACTGCCTGATAATTCTTTATTCAACGTGCCGCAGTCAAGGGAAATAAATGGTTTTAAATTTCTGCTGCTGAGTTCGTGAATATCTTTTGCGACAACTTCTTTTCCTGTTCCGCTTTCTCCATACAAAATAATACTGTAATTGGTTGGCGCTACCAACGCAACCTGCTTATACAATTCTTTTGTAGCCGGATCATTTCCTCTAAAAAAATTATTTTCTGATTTCGAAATTGCTTTATTTATTTTACCGGCAGGTTTCGCGCCATCATCAATTTTATTTTTGGAAGAACCAAGCGCAGTTGAAAGAATATTTAATATTTCTTCCGGCACAACCGGCTTAACAATATAATCGTGAGCGCCAAATTTAATAACCTCAACGGCTGTTTTGATATCAGAATACCCGGTGAATATCAAAAAAATAATTGCCGGATTGTGTTTTATTATTTCAATCAAAACATCTTTACCATTCATATCGCCCAAACGGTAATCACAAAGCACTGCATCAAAATTCGATTTTGAAAAATTGGCTATTCCGGATTTTCCGGAAGAAGCAGTTTCCGTTTCATATCCATGTTTTGTTAAGAAGTTACTCAACAACACACACATATCAGCATCATCGTCAATTATCAGTATTCGCTTCATATTATTGTAAGATAGGTTAAATTCATTAGGACGCTATATTTTTTGTATGCTTTTACAATTGGATAAGCGGCACTCATTTTTCTCCGTTATCTTCTAAATTGCGGCGCTGTTACATTTATATTTCTGTCAATAAATATTTCTATTTGAATGCATTATTTTTCGGTTTCGCAGCATTTTCTTTGTCAAAATATAAAAGGCAGTTAGTTTTATAACTTCGCTGAATTCTGTGTAACACAATAACCAATTAAACACCGTAAGTGAAACAAAAATTTTTTTTTCGAACAATCATCATAATAGCCCTGTGTTTTCAATTATTTTCCTGCAACAGCGGTGATGCAAAAAATGTTTCCGGTGATTACGGTCAATCTGAAATCAAAGATTTTAAAGTGCTCACACTCCATCCGCGAAAAGCAAAAGTAAATGCGGATTTTCCGGCTACTATTCAAGGTCAGCAAATAATTGAGATAAGACCAAAAATTGATGGATACATTGACGCAATTTATGTACAGGAAGGTGCAATGGTTAAAAAAGGACAATTACTTTTTCGCATTAATAATCCGCAATACGAACAGGAAGTAATTACAGCAACCGCGAGTATTAAAAGCGCCGAAGCAGATGTTGATGCTTCCAAAATGCAAATAGCAAAAGTAAAACCGCTGGTAGAAAAAGAAATTATCAGCAAGTATGAATTGGAATCTGCGCAATACACACTCAAATCAAAAGAAGCCGCGCTTGCGCAAGCGAAAGCTGCATTAATTAATGCACAAACTAATGTTGGTTATACTTTATTACATAGTCCTGCAAATGGTGTTATCGGCACAATCCCTTATAAAGTTGGCGCATTAGTTAGCAGCACAAGTGCAGAGCCGCTTACTAATTTATCAAATATTGGTAAAGTGTACGCTTATTATTCTCTTAATGAAAAACAATTGCTTCAATATTTTAACAGCACACCAGGTTCTACCATACAAGAAAAAATAAATAACATGTTGCCCGCGACACTGCTTCTCGCAGATGGGTCCGTGTATCCTGAAAAAGGTAAAATAGAAATGGCGAGCGGAATGATATCTACCGAAACAGGTACAGCAACTTTTAAAGCCATCTATGAAAATCCATTGGGAATAATAAGAAGTGGAGCAAGCGCTACGGTGAGAATTCCAACCATCATGGATTCTGCATTAGTGATTCCACAAAGCGCTACTTATGAATTGCAGGATAAAAGGCTGGTATATATTTTAGGAAAAGATAACAAAGTGTCCAGCATTGCCATCACCGCCAACGCTTCGGATAATGGTCAATATTTTATAATTACGAGTGGTTTAAAACCCGGTGACGTTGTGATTTTAGAGGGGTTAATTGGATTGAAAGATAATACCCAAATAATACCAAAACAGGCAAATGTTGATTCGGTTTATTTAAACCTTAAATAAACATTTGAAAAGAAAATGATAAAAAGATTTATAAAAAGACCGGTGTTCAGCACCGTCATCTCCGTAATTATTGTACTGCTGGGAATTTTAGGTTTGATAAAATTGCCGATTGAACAATATCCGAATATTGCACCGCCGACCGTGCAGGTATCGGCAAGTTATACCGGCGCAAATGCAGAAGTTGTTTTAAGAAATGTGATCGTTCCTCTCGAAGAAGCAATTAACGGGGTTGAAGGAATGACTTACATGACATCCTCTGCAGCCAATGATGGAAGTGCATCAATACAAATTTATTTCCAGGTGGGAACTGATCCTGATAAAGATGCCGTGAATGTGCAAAATCTTGTATCAAGTGCAACGAGTCAGTTGCCGCAGGACGTAGTTAAGGTAGGCGTTACCGTTAGAAAGCAACAAAGC
>DATHPY010000492.1:0-2477 GCA_035483315.1 Puia sp.
GTGTTACTGAAGATGTGGTTGAAATTATTTTGAACCTGAAACAAGTTCGGTTTAAGAAAAAAGTTGACCATGAAGTTGGACAGGAAAAGATCAGTTTGAATTTAAAAAACAAAACTGAATTTACTGCCGGCACAATTGGCGAAGCTACTCCAAGCTTTGAAGTAATGAATCCCGAATTGCTGATCTGCACACTTGATGCTTCTGCAAAACTCGATATTGAAATTACGATCGGCAAAGGCCGCGGTTATGTTCCCGCAGAAGATAACAAACCGAAGGATGGCATATTCGGATATATTCCAACCGACTCAATTTTTACACCCATAAAGAATGTAAAATATTCCATAGAAAATACGCGTGTTGAACAACGCACAGATTTTGAAAAACTGATCATGGAAGTTTCTACAGATGGAACAATTCATCCGGAAGAAGCAGTGAAACAAGCGTCGCGTATTTTGATCCAGCATTTGATGATCATTACCGATGAGAATATCACTTTTGATAATAAGGAAGAAAAGAAAGAAGATCTTGTTGACGAACAAACATTGCAATTACGCAAGATGCTGAAAACTCCGCTGGAAGATCTGGATCTTTCCGTTCGCGCATTCAATTGTTTAAAAGCTGCGAAGATCAACAGTCTTAGCGAGCTGGTAACTTACGAACAGGAAGACCTGATGAAATTCAGAAATTTTGGACAGAAATCTCTTGCTGAAATTGAACAGGTTCTTGGAGAAAGAGGTTTGCATTTCGGAATGGATCTAAGCAAGCTGAAAATTGATGATGAATAATAATTAGCTGATTAGCCAGTATGATAATATGCTAATGCTGAATTATCACAGATCAGCACATTAAATAAAAAGTAGGCTGCAATTCCTGACACGGTGCAGCCGAATTAAAACTTAAGTCATGCGTCACGGAGATAAAATTAAAAATTTAAGCAGAACAGCTTCACATCGCAGAGCGTTGTTGAGTAATCTTGCTGTGCAACTGATCGAGCACAAAAGAATTGTTACTACTCTTGCAAAAGCAAAAGCTTTGCGCGTTTATGTAGAACCATTAATTACAAAAGCAAAAGAAAACACTACGCACCAACGTCGTGTTGTGTTCAGCTATTTGCAGGATAAGCATGCCATCACAGAATTGTTTGGATCTGTTGCAGAAAAAATTGCTGGTCGTCCAGGTGGTTATACAAGAATAATTAAGCTGGGAGCGCGTGTTGGCGATAATGCTGAAACGGCAATGATCGAGTTGGTGGATTTCAATGAAATATACGGCAAAGGAAAAGGTGAAGCGAAAGAAACAGGAAAAAGAACACGTCGCGGAAGTGCCCGTAAAAAAACAGATACAAAAGATGAAACAGTGGCTGCTGTCGCTGAAGAAAAAACAAAAGAAATTAAAAAAGAAGAAAAAGCAGCTGAATAAAAATGTTGAAAAAATTTATACGAGGCAGAACCTTTATCGGGTTCTGCCTTTTTATTTGTCTGAACTTGGATTTGGGTTGATTAACAGGATTGATAGGACTAATACGGAAAATTAAAATTGACTGCTGGTAATTATGAAAACAGAAAATATTTTTGTGACTCAACTATTCACCAATTAATCACATCGTTCTCAATTCGCTAAAATTCGTGCAATTCGTGTTTGCTAATTCGCTTTCTTTGCAAAACTTTATTTGAAAAATGTCTGACAACACTTCTAAAAAAACAGCGGTCTTATTGTTGCAGGATGGCTCGGTTCATTATGGAAAGGCATTTGGAAAGACCGGTACCGCAACCGGCGAAATTTGTTTTAACACCGGAATGACTGGCTACCAGGAAGTATTCACTGACCCAAGTTATTATGGACAAGTATTAATTATGAATACAGTTCATATCGGAAATTATGGAGTGAAAGACAGTGACGTGGAATCCGACAGTGTAAAAATTCGCGGATTGATCGGAAGAAATCTTGAAGAACAATTCTCCCGTAAAATGGCCACTGGTTCACTTGACAACTATCTAAAACAAAATAATATTGTTTGCATTGAAGGTGTTGACACAAGAGCTTTGGTTGAAAATGTACGTATAAAAGGTGCAATGAATTGCATCATCTCCTCCGAAATAACTGATGTAAATAAATTAAAAGAAGAACTCGCAAAAACACCATCCATGGATGGTTTGGAACTTGCCTCATTTGTCAGCACAGAAAAAGAATATGAAGCCGGCGATACAATGTCAGACATCAAAATTGCTGTGCTCGATTACGGTATCAAGCAACATATTATTCAATGTATGGTATTACGTGGCGCACATGTTAAAGTGTACCCGGCAAAAACTTCTATAAAAAAATTAAAAGAATTTAATCCAAACGGATATTTTCTTTCCAACGGCCCCGGCGATCCGGCAGCAATGGATTACGCTGTTGAAACAGTAAAAGAGATTCTTAAAGAAAATAAACCGCTTTTTGGAATTTGTCTCGGGCATCAATTGCTTGCATTAGCG
>DATHPY010000493.1:0-8586 GCA_035483315.1 Puia sp.
ACTGGCTGTAAAGTGAAAATGATATTGACAGAAAACAAAAGCACAAAAAAAATTTAAGGAAACTGGGTGTTCTCATGATGGATTGTTTTGGTGATGCAGCGGAATAAAATTACAAAAGATGAAGATAAGAACGGTAGTTAAATTTATAACTATCGAATGGAACTAACGTTGATGGTTAATGGAAGTTCTATTTACGGTCGCCGGGTCTCCGCGATGATTTCTGAAGTTATAAAAGTCTTTATGTGGAAGACCCTGCTAAGACAATAAAGGCAACGATGTTGAGCCAAGAACCAATGCCAGTAAAAAAATAATTTATTTTATTTTTTTACACTCTATAAATTTTCCGTTTTGATGAATGATGAGTTTTGTTACATTACCATTTTCGTCTTTTACGAATTTAATATCTGTATCAGAAGTTTTTGGGAAGAAAACATTTTTTGATTCAGGATAAATATCAATGGCGCTCTGACCCGATGCCTGCGCTTTAAGTTGATGTCCTTGTTTTGTAATGGTAAATATTGTTCCGGGAATTAATTTGTACTGTCCGTCTGATTCCGTTGTATTTTGATATTGCCCGGCATAAGCATTCAACGTATCATCACTCACATCCACATGCTTTAATACCATAAAAGGAGAATAAAAATCTTTCCATTTGTAAACAATGGCAACACTATTTATTATTTCGTTTACAATGGATATATCATCAGTGTTCGACATGACCACAACGCCATTTCCGCCATTAAAACTGCCCCAGTAACGCGCAACAAATCCTCTGTCCTGACCTGCATGACCAAAATATTTTTGTCTGCCTCTTGTATCAATAAAAACTCCGAGTGCGATGGAACTATCAATATATGGAGTGAGCCTGAGTGCAGTCATTTTTTGCGAAAGCACTTTGTCAGATTTTCCTTCGAGCGATAACTGCGTTTCAATAATATATTTTGCGAGATCTGTCGGCGTGGTCCATAAGCCTGCAGCAGCCTGCTCAGGATAAATATGATATTTCTTTTTTACTTCTGTGCCATCGCTGTCATAGGCTGTGGCTAATTTAATTTTATTTTCTGCGGAAGGAGGTTGTGTGTATGAGCTGCTCGTCATGCCTAAAGGTTTCAATACATTTTCCCACATAAATTTATCGTAAGGCACTTTTGTAATGTCTTCAACAATCAGTTGCGAAATAGTTGTTCCGCCACCGGAGTATTCAAATTTTAAGGAAGGCGCAAACATGGAACGCACCGCATCTGTATTTGCGGGGCGTTTGCCATCTAATACTTGTTGTAATGTTGGAATAGAATCACCTCTTTCATAACCGGGAAAACCGTGCACGGTTAAACCGGCAGAGTGACTTAACAAATTTGCGATGGTAATTTTTTTTCCGTGCGATATTGAATCGTAAGGGAATTTCCAGGTTGTGAGATAATTATTGATGTTTGTATATAAATTTATTTTTCCCTGCTGCGCGAGTTTTAATACACCAACACTATTTAAAGATTTACTTATTGAGCCTGCCTGGAATAATGTAGAAGTTGTAATGGGACGTTGCTCCGCGCTGTCTGCCCAACCAAAACCTTTTGCCCATTCTATTTGATAATTTTTAATTACAGCGATGGAAATTCCCTGAACATTATAAAACTTCATCCGGTCTTTTACATTCCAATTTGGTTCGCCTTCAACTTGTATCTCTGAAGCGAGATTATTTTCGACAAGCGCGATCTTTTTTTCCACCTCATCATTATATTTTTGTTGCTGCGCAGATAATATAAATGGAGCAAATAAAATAAATGATAATATAGATATAAAATGGGAGTAAGCAAGATGTTTACTCATCGGAAAAAAGAAAAGCTTTGGCATAATGTGATTCTTTGGTCAAATATACGATAACTGTCGTATATTGAATGCAGGGATAGTAAACGGTATTTTTTTTGATCGCTTTAAAGTTTCACCCAAACAATCTTCAATTGCAAAAATGTTGAGTAAAGAACCGATGCGGGTAACAAAAAAAATCGGCAGTTCTTAAATTCAGTTGTTTGTATAAATAACGTATACTGATATGCGAAAAGTAGCAAACGTGAAGAAAATTGTTTTTCGAGCTGGATTCACCAATTGATTTATTTGTCAAGAAATTTTTCTATTAATGCAATGGTAATGTCAGGTAATTTGCTATGCCCAATTTGAGGATTTTTTTCTCCAATATATTCTCCGTGTCCGCTTGGCAAAATTGCCAATTCACAATTTGGAATAAGCCGGTACATTTTAACAGCGTGTTCGGGATTGCCAACATCTTGCGTTCCATTCATAATAAATGTTGGCGCTTGTATGGATTTAATCTGTTCGTCTGTCCAATCCTTAAATACTTTCATTCTCTGCACATCTTTTTCAAACATATTCAAGAGTGCAGAAGGGTTATTGTTCACTTTTAAAAACTCATCCTTAAATTGTTGTGGCATGTGATCAAATGTTACGCCGTCGAAGCCGGCCCAAAATTGCGGGAATGTTCCACTTCGTTTATAAAATGCAGAACAAATTATTGCCTTGTTGACCAGGTTTGGATGCCGCAGCGCAATTTCTATCAGCGTGTGTCCGCCATTGCTGAAACCTAAAAAATCGGCTTTATTTATTCCAAGATTTTTCAGGAGTTGCGCAACATCATCAGCGTCTTGTTCAAATGTCAAATAAGCATCACGGTCATTTGTTCTTCCGTGCGCCTGCAAATCCATGGCCACTATTTGTCTGTGCTTTGCCAGTTGTGGTATGATCAGCTCAAACGTAACTTGTATGGTTGAACCACCACCATGAATAAGTACAAGTGGTTTGCCTTCTCCATAAATTTCATAATACATTTTAAGACCGTTCACTTCGGAATAACCATTTTTAAAATTATTGTCTGTCATATTTTATTGTCCGTTGAATTTTATAACTGTTGTATGGCAATAGCAGCAACGCTAAATAAAGTTACAAATGTTCATTAATAATTATACTGCTGAATTTATTTCTGTCAGCCGGAGTTACCTGATAAGTAGCCAGATCACGCAACTAACGTATATGTATAAACGAATGAAAACAATAGTGAAGAATTATATCTACGGCACAATTACTATTCTTTTGCCTTGCGTTTTTTTCTGCCATGCTGCTGAAATATCTTTTAATAATATTTTTTCAATATCAATGGTGAGTTTATTTTCGGCTAACCAATCCCAGATTTGCTGAAGTGTAGCCGGAATAACTTCGGGCGAAATTTTACCTACGCCCATCAGTTCAAGTCCTGATGTTCGCAGTGTTTCCGCAGGTAATGTAATGTTTGCGCCCGCTGATTGACCTATCTGAACAAAACGTGTTGTGTGTGTTGCAAACCCGACTTGTTTGGGAACAAGTGTTTTCAATAATAGTTCTGTTGGATGTCCCCAGAGAAAGTCAAGAACAACGTCATAACCTTTTCCTGCATGTTGTGTAAATGCTTGTTTAATTTGTTCGTCTGTTTGTTTAAGATCTATAACTGCATCTGCGCCCAGTTGTTTTATTTTTTGCAGACCTGAATCATCTCTGCCAGAAGCAATAATTCGCCCGGCGCCCAGCAACTTTGCTACCTGTATAGCGAGTTTTCCGGAAACACCCGTTGCGCCATTGATCAATACGGTCTCATCTTTCTGCAATTTTGCGCTCCATTTTAATGGGAAAAAAGAAGTAAGCGCCGATGCCGGTAACGCTGCTGCAACCAATGGATCAACGCCATCGGGAACGGGCGTGAGGTATGTTTTATATCTGGCGGAAACAACTGCTTTTTCTGCCATAGTTCCATAGGGTGGCTCAACACCGCCAAAGGCCACCAATGAACCGTTTGCCAAAAGGCCTACGCCACTATGCCCAACAATTGCAGGAAAAGTTGGGAACATGTGTTTACTTGCATAGTGTGTGCCGCCCGATGTTAGTTTATCAAAATTCTCCAGCACTACTGCTTTTACTTCGATTGATATGTCATCGTTAGTAACTACCGGATCAGGAAAATCTTTGAATTGCGGTATGTCTCCGAATTTTTCTATTACTGCTGCTTTCATAACATTATTTATTTTGTACAAAAGTGAGCAGTTATTTTTCTGTAGAAAATAACAAAAGATAAGAAATGTTATTTTGTTGCCCTGTTACGAATGCGGCTCAACGAAACAGGCGTGATGCCAAGATATGAAGCGATGTATTGCTGAGGTACGCGCTGAACAATTTTAGGGTATTCTTTGACCAGGTTTAAATAACGCTGTGTTGGTGTGTCTTTGATGAATGAAAGAAAATGTTTCATGTAGTGAAGCTGGCGTTCAAATAATATGTTCATCATATTTTCTCTTAATTCAGGTATCTCGTTTGTTTGTTTTATTATTCTGTCAATATCTTTTTTGTGGATCCAGTGAAGAATGCAGGGTTCAATCGTCTCAATGGTAAAATAACTTGGAATATTTTTTCTAAAACTTTCTGCAGAAGATACCCCCTCATTTTCGAAGAAGAACTGAAAAGTAATATCCTTGCCGTTATGATTAAACCAAACACGGAGACAACCTTTCTCGATCAGGTATGCCTTTTTAGAAATTTCGCCTTCTTTCAATAAGACAAATTTTGCAGGAACTTCTATTCGTTTATAATAACTTGTATACTCATCCCATTTGTCTTTTAGTTGAGGAAAGTTTTCTTTAAATTTTTCAAACATTTTGTATTGTTAGATAGTTCAGACTGATCAGCAAAACATTCAACTCAAAAATATGGGAAAGTTTTATGTTCAGACATCCATGGCGGCGAAATTTTCTTTCCTGATTTTTATTTAATTTTTAAATTTATATCACTTTACCATCAGTGATAAGGTTGAACAGCCGCTCTTTGATAATCATATTCCAACCCTGCTGACACCTGCTATAACATTCTTTTTCCGGAACAAGTCCCTGGTGAGTAAAATGAATTAAAGTTTTATCTCCTTGTGCGGTTATCTCAAAAATCATTTTTGTATTTGTCCATTCCCGTTTATTTTTTTCAAGCCAATCTAATTCACTCTCTGTTACAAGCCATACAACTTTTTTAGCGGGAATAATTTCAATCAATTTCTGTTTTGAATAGTGTGTGCCTGTATGACAAATGACAAATTCGTCATTGAGGTTTGTGCTGTAGCCTTCAAAATCTTTACTCCACCATTTTGAAACACTATTGATACAATTAAATACTTTTTCCGGAGCTTTGCTAACGGTGATGGTTACAGTATAATCTTTCTTTTCCATTTTGGAAGTTATTGTTCAAAAATCTTCTTGCCTTTACCTGTTGTTATCAGGCTGAATAAACTTTGCTGAATAATTTGGCTCCATGCATTTGAACAAGCTCCATAACATTCAATATCGGGAGCTAAACCCAGGTGAGTGAAACGGAGTTGCGTTTTGTTATTTATTTCCGAAATCTCAAAAATGGTCTTTGTTCCTGTCCATTCGCTTTTGTCTTTTAAAAAATTTAGTTTGCTTTCCGTAATAAGCCAAACAACTTTTTCATCGGGAATGCTCTCAACTATTTTTTGCTTTGAAAAATGATGTTCCTTCATTCGATACGTAAACTCATCATTGAGTTTGCTTGTGCTGCCTTCAATTTCTCCCTGCCACCACGCACTTACATTATTAATAGCATTGAATACTTCTTTCGGCGTTTGATCTACCAAAATGATGGTTGTAAAATCCGTTTGTGGTTTGCTTTTGGCATTGGGTTGCCCTTTACCTGTTGTTATCAAATTGTATAAACTTTTTTGAATGTACGTGCTCCATGCGTTTTGGCAAATATCATAACACTCATATTCCGGAACTAAACCAACCTGGGAAAATTGAAGTTGTGTTTTATTGTTCTTTTCAGTTATCTCAAAAATAATTTTGTTTTCTTTCCATTCGTTCTTGTCTTTAGTAAAACTAAAATAGTTATCCATCACCAGCCAAACCACTTTTTTGTTTGGAATAAATTCCACTATTTTCATTTTTGCGCGATGAACATCTTCATAATGATATGTCCACTCTTCGTTGAGTTTGTCAGTGATTCCTTCAATTTCTTCACTCCACCATCCACGAACATTATTGATAGCGTTGAATACTTTGTCCGGTGTTTGTTCTACCAAAATGGTTGTTGTGAAATCCTGATTTTTCATTTTTATTTTGCTTTATTATTTAAGATCATTTCTAATTTTTTAAGTTTACTTGTCCAGAATTTATCAAAGTAGTCAATGAAATGCTGCAACTCATTAAAGCCGTCTTGTTTCAACGTGCAATAGCGTTCCCTGCCAATATCTGTAATAGAAATAAAGCCTGCGGTGTACATTATTTTTATGTGTTTTGAAACTGCAGGCCGGCTCATATCAAAATTTTCAGCGAGTGCATTTATCGTCATGCTGTCTTTGGAAAGCAGTTGCATCATTTGTCGTCTGCTTGGGTCAGCAATTACCTGGAATGCATCAAAGGTTTGTGCTCTCATATTTTAACTACATTAAAAAATCCAACCATTTTGTTTCCTATTCTTGTCCAGCCATCGTTGTGCGCAATAGCATCTTCTAACACAGTAAAACCAGTATGTACTAATTGCAAATCAGTTCCGTTTTCGCTCGGAATGATTGTCCACACCACTTTTGAATTGAAGGGCTTATTGTCTTTAACTGAATTTGCCTGCCACGAATATGAAAGTTGGGAATATGGTTTTATTTCCAGCACTTCGCAATATGCGGCGACTTTGTCTTCGTGATCGCATTCTCCGATAAAGTAAAATTTGTGTCCTACTATTGGCTGAAAATCTGTTTTCATCAGCCATTGTTCTAACAGTTCTGGTTTAGTTAGATATTCCCAAACCTCTTGCGGCGACTGATTGAAGCGCCATGTGAGTTTAATTTCTTTCGGCATAATATGTAATTTAAAAGTTACTCAAAAGTATACGTAACTTTTGAGTTACGCAAATTTTTTTAAATATTTTTTGCCGGGAGAGAATAAGAAAAGGGATAAATATTTCTGAAACGTTCAAGCGGTTGATACCTTTCTGACTCTGTATGACATGTTATAAAGATAATGTTGGGTTTAAAGAATGTTTGGTAAATTACTGAATTGGCTTACGGCTTTAAAGACATAATCAGACAAAATTTTTTATAAAAAATAAGGTTACTTAAAATATTCTTCCTAATCGTAATTTTTACATTTCAGTTTTAAAAAACAGATCATGGATGACATCACCTATAAATCTTTGAAAAGATTTTCAAGGATTTCGGGACTTCTTTATTTAATAATAATTGGAGTAGGGCTTTTTGCAGAAGTATTTGTTCGTGAGGCGATGTCTGCTTCACATAACTCACTAACAATAGCAAACAAAATTCAGGCGTCAGAAATGTTTTATCGCCTGGGCTTTGTTGCCGACCTTATTAATTTTATTTGCGGGCTGCCGGTGATACTGTTTTTTTGGATTTTGTTCAGACCATCACATAAGTATATCATCACATTGGCGATTTTTTTTGTGATTATTTCTAACGCAGTATTTGCGACTAACCTATTGAACCAGCTTCACCCTTTGCTGATCTATGGCAATGCAAATTATTTGCAGGCATTTCAACCAAATCAATTAGCAGTGTTATCAACAATGGCATTGAGGGTACAATCACAGGGTTATGCGATTGGCCTGGTTTTTTTTGGATTTTACTGTATCATTATCGGCTATCTTATTTTTAAAACTAATTTTATTCCTAAACTATTGGGAATACTATATGCTCTTGCAGGTTTGAGCTATATCATCAACAGTTTTACCATGTTTCTTTCTCATGACTTTGCCAACCCGTTATTTCCATATATTTTATTGCCTGCTTTTATTGGCGAATTTTCAGTTTGTATGTGGCTTTTGATCATGGGAATAAGAGAACATAAAACATAATTTAATTTTTATTGGCAGGGTCGAATGAGCGCCAAAACATGTGTGGTTATAAATCTCCTCTTGTTGCGTATGTATAAATTCCTATGTTCATTTGTCAAATAATTTTGAAGATGCATCCGCGACCTGAAGTTCAATAAAATTGTTGCTGCACAAGAGCCTGCCTGTCGGCACACAGGTGCAACGCAACGATGCCGAATGAAGAACCAATGCCGGTTCATAAAAAACTTTTGAAACTTTCACTACGCAGGGTCTCCGCGATAGTTTCCGTGATTATTAAAGTCTTTATGCGGAAGACCCTGCTGGGACAAAGAGAATTATTGGCGATTCACCATTGACGATTCACCTCTACAATGTAGCCATATCAATTACGAATCTGTAACGAACATCGCCTTTGAGCATTCTTTCGTAGGCTTCATTTATTTCGTCCATGCGAATGAGTTCGATGTCGGATACAATATTATGCTCGGCGCAAAAATCCAGCATCTCCTGTGTTTCCGGAAGTCCGCCAATTAGTGAACCGGCTAAACTTTTGCGGCCAAAAATAAGAGAGAAAGATTGCACCGGCACTGGCGTCGGCGGCGCACCCACGCATACCATTACACCATTGGTGCGAAGAAATCCGAGGTAAAAATTATAATCATGATCGGCAGAAACGGTATCCAATATAAAATCAAAATAACCTGT
>DATHPY010000494.1:0-3577 GCA_035483315.1 Puia sp.
AAAGTATTAAAGCAAATGTATGATTGCTATTCCGGCAAATGGTATCACACATTTACGTTCGTTCAAAAAACAGAAAATTTTAAAAATGATTCGCTGGTTAAAACTTCTACATGGTATGAGGCTATTATGTTTCCGGATAAATTCAGAATTGATTTTGGCGATCTGAAAGATGGAAACGCTGTAATTTATGCCGGTGATTCTGCGTATAGTTTTCGCGGAAGTATTTTAAAAAGCACAACTGCTGATAATAATGATTTGACATTTTTATTAGGAGGTTTATATTTTTATCCGTTTGATAAAGTAATTGACGAGGTAAAAACGTTGCATTATGATCTTACCAAATTTCATACTGACACCTGGTATAAAAAACCTGTTTATGTTATTGGCGCAAATACGAATGATGAAAAAGTAAACCAACTGTGGATTGATAAAGAAAAAATGGTTCTCGTTCGTTTTATTAAATACGATGACAATAGAAAAGAAGAAGGCATTTTAGAAGGTCAGCAAAAATTTGCCGGCGGATGGTCGGAAACAAAAGCTACGTTTTATATTAATGACAAGCTGATACAAAAAGAATATTACCGCGAATGCACTGCGAATGGAAATGTCGATCCTAAAATATTTCAGCCGTCGGAGTTTGGAAAAGTGCATTGGTATAAGGAAAGTGTGAAGTAGAAGGTATGAAGTCGGAAGTATGAGATAAAAATTTTTCAACCCTTATTTCTCGTTCAGAGTTTGCTGCTGTTTTTTATTTTTTAACGTTGCCAGAGAATGACTTCTTTTGTTGTGTCTGCCGGCTTCAAATATGACGAGTCGTTAGAAATAATAATTTGCTATTTTAAAATTTCTTCAGCTTTAGGTTTTATTTTTTTCCGCAATTTTATGTAGGATAAACAAGGGTGTTCCCAAATTTCCGTTATTAACTCATTAACTATATTATCCTTGTCAGGCATACACGTCCGCAATGGAAGCCGATTAAGCATTGTGTATAATAATTTGGCACTCTTTTCATTTTGTTGGACTACCAAAGCTTGGATAAAATCTTCGGGGTCGGCTTTATCAGCAATATATCCAGAAAATCCCTCTCGCCTGTTTCCTGAGAATTTGTAAAACTGTCTGCGATGATATGTTTGCAATACATCAAAATATGCAGTATCTGGAAACTCTTTCATAAGTCTAAATGATATAAAGCTCAACTCCCAGACATGTTTCATCATCTGATCTTTAATAATTTTAACATCGCCTGGCTTTTTAAATTTTGATAGCCCATACAATGCATACTCAATGTCACCGAAACCTAGTTCGTATCCATCTTCTGAAAGACGCCGTGGCCTTGTTGCCATATCTTTTATAAATGAATAGTATTTTTCTTGTGGTTCAATTTGCAGAAGAATAATATAAGCCGAACGCAGGTAATTATGTTTAGTCAGAACCAGCTCAATAGCTTTATTTTTTTCTTCATGAGTTTTCCAAACAACATTTAGTAGAATGTCATCTGACACTGTGCGATGCAAATGCCAAACTCTCCTGCATCTGTTGCGACATCTGCGGTATCATCAAGATGGTTCATCAAAATATCAAAATGGTTGAAAGATTTTCTATAAAGAATTTCTCTGAAAGCTGATGCTCTTAAAATCGGATGTTCTGACTGACTTAGTTCAATTAACTCTTTGCCCGTTACCATATTTCTTAGCGCACTATCATAGTACATCACAACTCCGTTTGATACAATCTTAAAAAAGTATGGTTGTAAAGATCTTCTAAAATCCTTTATTGCATAAGTATAACCGTCTTCGTTTTTGCAAGACAAAAACAAAATGATTAAAGTTGGAAGTAAAAATTTTGTTGGTCTGAACATAAATATCAATAGTGAGATACAATAAGCAGAGAATTTCCATAAAAAATAGTCGCAACACTTCAACTCATTCAACAACTTTTTCCATCTGCATGCTTCGTGAGCCTTTAATAAGAAAACAAGCGTCGCGGATCTTTTGTTTTTGCAGCCACTCTTTTGCCTGCAAATTATTTTCAAAACTTAAATAAGGATGATCTGTTTTTAAAAAATCTCCTCCAACCAACGCTACATTTTTCCAGTGGTATTGCTTGATGAGTTCAATAATATTTTTATGTTCCTGCAAACTTTCATCGCCTAATTCCGCCATAGCCCCGAGTATTAATATTTTATTTTTATCAGGCAATCGTGAAAAATTTTCGATCGCAGCTTTCATGCTTGACGGATTTGCGTTGTAAGCATCAAGAATAATTTTGTTGGAATATTTTTCAATCAACTGCGATCTGCTATTTGACGGAACATAATTTTCAATGGCAGATTTTATTTTTTCTTCCGGAACATTAAAATATTCTCCAACAGTAATTGCTGCTAAAACATTCGGCAAATTATAATCCCCAACCAATTGCGTAGAAATATTTTTGATAGAAAAACCTTTAATCATTTCAATTTGCAAAAATGGTTCGCTTTTTAAAACAACACCTGTTGTATCCGCATTTGAAGTTCCATAAGTAATAATAGTTTTAATCCCTTTGCTCATTTTGCGGAGATATTCATAATCCCACATTACAAAAGCGGTTCCATTATTTTCACGGAGAAAATCGTACAGCTCGCCCTTACCTTTTCGCACGCCTTCAATTCCACCAAAACCTTCCAGGTGCGCCTTGCCTGCATTGGTGATTATTCCATGCGTTGGCAAAACATATTCGCAATAACCGGCAATTTCTTTTTGATGATTGGCGCCCATTTCAATAACAGCGATCTCTGCATCTTTTTTTACCTGGAGCAATGTAACGGGAATGCCTATGTGATTATTAAGATTTCCTTTAGTTGTATACGTTTTATAAACAGAAGATAATACGGCATGAATAAGTTCTTTGGTTGTTGTTTTTCCATTGCTTCCGGTAATGGCAATAAAAGGAATATTCAACTGCTGACGATGATATTTTGCGAGTTGCTGCAGTGTATCCAAAACATCATTTACAAGAATAATTTTATCTGAATTTACTGGTTGGGTCTCATCCAGAATAACGTAAGCTGCATTTTTTTCCAGCGCTTGTGCAGCGAAACTATTGCCGTTAAAATTCGGACCTTTCAATGCAAAAAAAATATCACCTGCTTCTATTTTTCTTGTATCGGTTTGAATGGAAGGATGCTGCTGATAAATTTTATATAGTTCTTCGATGCTTATCATATCCGGCAAATTTAGACAACAAAAAAGCCATCCCAAATTTTGAGATGGCTTCTTATTAAATTTAAATTTCTTTATTGTTTTCTTGTATTTTGTCTGCGTTCCTGGTAATTGATACCTGTTTGTCTTCCGTTACCAGCTGGGCTTCCTACTCTATCCATTGCACAACGGAAACCGATAGTAGCGCTCGCCTGATCTTCCTCAAGAAACCGGCGTGTACCAGGGCTTAACCAATAAGGGCGATCATCCCAACTGCCGCCTTTTACCACTCTTGATTTATCGCTGATCAAAGTAGTAAATCCGTAACCATAACTTTTTGCAGAATCCCTGTTATAGGTAACACCAGATATCAATGAATCACCATCGAGATAATTTAT
>DATHPY010000495.1:0-7193 GCA_035483315.1 Puia sp.
AACGCTGAAAGCCTTATCGGGCTTAGGTTCTACACGATTGGCGTGAGTGACGGGATAAGTATGGGAACGGATGGCATGCGATATAGTTTGGTGAGCCGCGACCTGATCGCAGATAGTATTGAAACGAATGCAGGCGCGCAATATTATGATGGATTGATCGCAATTCCGGGTTGCGATAAAAATATGCCGGGTTGTATTATGGCAATGGGAAGATTGAATCGTCCGTCAATAATGTTGTATGGTGGAACGATCGCGCCGGGACATTATAAAGGGCAGGATCTGAATATTGTCTCTGCGTTTGAAGCGCTGGGGCAAAAAATTGCGGGCAATTTAAATGAAGCAGATTTTAAAGGCATCGTGAGAAATGCTTGTCCGGGTGCGGGAGCGTGCGGCGGTATGTACACCGCAAATACAATGGCAGCGGCGATTGAAGCATTGGGAATGAGTTTGCCATATTCATCAAGCAATCCTGCGTTGAGCGAAGAGAAACAAAAAGAATGTGAAGCAATCGGAAAAACGATAAAAATATTATTGGAAAAAGATATCAAGCCAAAAGATGTCATGACACGCAAAGCATTTGAAAATGCAATTACTGTTGTGATGGTTCTCGGCGGAAGTACAAATGCAGTGTTGCATTTGATCGCGATGGCAAAAAGTGTTGGCGTGAAATTATCGCAGGATGATTTTCAAACCATCAGTAATAAAATTCCTGTGCTTGCAGATTTTAAACCAAGCGGAAAATATTTGATGGAAGATCTGCATCAGCATGGCGGAGTTCCTGCGGTGATGAAATATTTATTAAGCAAGAATTTATTACATGCAGATTGTTTGACCGTGACTGGAAAAACGGTTGCAGAAAATTTAAAAGATGCGCCAGATCTGAATTTCGAAAATCAAGATGTGGTTCATCCAGTAGAAAATCCGATCAAAGCAACTGGTCATCTGCAAATATTATATGGCAATCTTGCCGAAGGCGGAAGTGTTGCAAAAATCAGTGGTAAAGAAGGAAATCGTTTTGAAGGAACTGCAAGAGTGTTTGATGGCGAGCATGATTTTATAAAAGGAATTCAATCAGGACGAGTTCATGCGGGCGATGTTGTGGTGATAAGAAACATCGGGCCGAAAGGCGCACCGGGAATGCCAGAAATGTTGAAACCCACAGGAGCCTTGATTGGCGCGGGTTTGGGTAAATCAGTTGCATTGATCACTGATGGAAGATTTAGCGGCGGCACGCACGGTTTTGTTGTTGGTCATATCACTCCCGAAGCGCACGAAGGCGGTTTGATAGGATTGGTGAATGATAATGACATTATTGAAATTGATGCTGTGAAAAATTCCATCAACCTAAAAATAAGTGACGAGGAAATTGCAAAACGAAAAGCAGCATGGAAGCAACCTGCATTAAAAGCGACAAACGGCATTTTATATAAGTATGCAAAGTATGTGAAGAATGCAGCGGAAGGTTGCGTGACGGATGAAGATTAAAGTAACAAGAACAATGACGAAACAATATTTCATAGAATTATCAGAGTATAATATTTGGGCAAATAATATTGTTTGCAGTTGGCTGGAAAAAATAACTGATGAACAATGGAATCAAACTGCAGTTAGCAGTTTCAACAGCATACAAGAAACTGTATTACACATGATCGGCGCTGAAAATGTTTGGACAGAAAGGATGAATGGAGTTGCAGCTCCAGTGTGGCTTCCCAGTGTTTTTAAAGGAACAAAAGATGAACATATTATTTTGATGAAAAAAACTTCGGAGGCAGTAAAAAATTTTGTTCTTGCATTTGATGAAAACAAACTGCAAACAAAATTATTTTTTAAAAGATTGAATAGTGAAGAAACCCTGATGCCATTTTATCAAATTCTGTCGCACATGTTCAATCATGCAAGTTATCATCGGGGACAATTGGTGACGATGTTGAGACAGGTTGGATTTACAAATGTTGGTTCAACTGATTTGTCAGTGTTTTACAAACTAATAAACGGCGCTGGATAGAAAACAAAAAGTAAAGTGAGTGACACAACGATGCTTAATAGAATTACAAATGCTTAGTACAAAAAAATTAAATAAGAGTTATGAGTACACTCGAATTAGCAGCAGAAAAAGCAAAAACTTCTGAAAAAAAAATTGAGAACATCAGTGGCAGCGAAGCTGTGTTAAAAGCGCTTATTGCAGAAAATGTGGAAACTATTTTCGGCTATCCGGGTGGCGCGATAATGCCGATCTATGATGCGCTGTATGATTATCAAAAAGAGTTAGATCATATTTTGGTGCGGCATGAACAAGGCGCGATCCACGCTGCGCAAGGGTTTGCGAGAAGCAGCGGAAAAACAGGAGTTGTATTTGCAACGAGCGGACCCGGTGCAACAAATCTTGTTACCGGTCTCGCCGATGCGATGATCGACAGCACTCCGGTTGTTTGTATCACAGGACAGGTGTTTGCGCATTTACTCGGCACCGATGCTTTCCAGGAAACGGATGTTATTAATATTACCACGCCCGTTACAAAATGGAATTACCAGGTCACTGATGCAACGGAAATTCCATCTGTGCTTGCAAAAGCATTTTATATTGCTAAAAGCGGAAGACCCGGACCAGTGCTGATTGACATCACTAAAAATGCGCAGATACAAAAATTTGACTATAGTGGGTATGTAACGTGTACGCATATACGAAGTTACCGCCCAAAGCCGCATGTCCGAAAAAAATATATTGAAGAAGCTGCTGAATTAATTAATGCTGCTGAAAAACCATTTGTGATTTTCGGACAAGGAATTATTCTTGGCAAAGCGGAAAAAGAATTCAAACAATTTCTTGAAAAATCCGGAATTCCAGCTGCATGGACGATACTTGGCATGAGCGCCATCCCAACCGATTATCCGCTTGCTGTTGGCATGCTTGGAATGCATGGAAATTATGGCCCGAATGTTCTCACGAATGAATGTGATGTGTTGATCGCGATCGGCATGCGTTTCGACGACCGCGTTACCGGAAGACTTGATAAATATGCGAAGCAGGCAAAAATAATTCATCTTGATATTGACCCTGCAGAAATTGATAAGAATGTAAAAACAACAGTTTCTGTTTGGGGAGATTGCAAAGAAACTTTGCCAATGCTGACCGAGTTGATAGAAAAAAGATCACATCCAAAATGGCTGCAACGTTTCAGAGATTTTCAAAAACAGGAAGATGAACTATGCATCATTCCGGAATTAAATCCAACCGATGAAGTGCTCACGATGGGTGAAGTAATTAAATTAGTGAACGAACTCACAAAAGGCGAAGCGATAATAGTAACCGACGTTGGTCAGCATCAAATGGTAGCTTGCCGCTATGCAAAATATAATCATTCGCGCAGTAATATTACCAGTGGTGGACTTGGCACAATGGGATTTGCGTTGCCGGCTGCAATTGGCGCTAAGTTTGGCGCACAAAATCGCATAGTCATTGCCGTTATAGGCGATGGCGGTTTTCAAATGACGTTGCAGGAACTCGGAACAATTATGCAAAGCAATGTGGATGTAAAAATTATCATTCTCAATAATAATTTTCTTGGCATGGTTCGTCAGTGGCAGCAACTGTTTAATGACAAGCGTTATTCCTTTGTTGACATCACGAGCCCTGATTTTGTAATGCTTGCAAAAGCTTATCGCATCGAAGGTCAGCGCGTTTCACTAAGAGAAAATTTAAAAAATACTTTATCAACAATGATGGATCATAAAGGCGCTTACTTGTTGGAAGTGATGGTAGGAAAAGAAAATAATGTTTTTCCGATGGTGCCGCAGGGTTGCAGCGTTGCAGAAATAAGATTGAAATAAAATGTCTGAACCGGGATTTTTGTGATTTGAATGATTTATATGATTGGTTGATAATTGCAGAACACGATAAAACATTTGAACTTGAATACAATAGCAGAAAATAAAACTAAGAATGTTTCTAACTCCACTTCAGCAGACGGAGTTTGGAATGCAAGTCTCTACGACGATAAACATTCTTTTGTTTTTAAATACGGAGAAGACCTTGTGCATTTGCTGAATCCAAAACCAGGAGAAAGAATCTTGGATCTGGGTTGCGGAACGGGATATCTTACAAATCTTATTGCAGGATCGGGCGCAAAGGTAATTGGAATTGATAATTCAGTTGAGATGATTGAAAAAGCTAAAGCTGAATATCCAGAAATTGATTTCGAAATTTTATCTGCAACTGATTTTCATTTTGCTAAAAAATTTGATGCCGTTTTTTCAAACGCTGTGATGCATTGGGTTTTGGAAAAAGAAAGCGCCATTGATTGTATGTATGAAAACTTAAAACCCAACGGAAGATTAGTGATCGAAATGGGTGGAAAAAATAATGTTCAAAGCATTATGAATGCAATAGAGAAATATTTACCAAAATACGCAGCAATCAACGAATCATCATTGAAAATTTGGTATTATCCATCACTCAGCGAATATACATCACTGTTAGAAGCAAAAGGTTTTCGTGTTACTTATGCTTCGCATTATGACAGGGAAACAGAATTAAAAGACACTGCAAATGGAATTAAAGATTGGATAAAAATGTTTGGAAGTTCTTTTTTAAAAAATATGAATGAAACTGTTGCAGATAAAATGCTAAATGAAATTCAGGAATCATTAAGACCAACAAATTTCAGAGAAGGTAAGTGGTTCGCTGATTATAAAAGATTAAGAATTGTCGCAATTAAACAAGATTAAAATTTATGCAAGACCATATTTTTTTAGACATACCTGTTCAATATAAAAGCATTGAAGTTGCAACGAAAAAAATATCGTTCAACATGGCTTCGGATCTATATACAGGTAGTTTGTTGAAAACTTTGGTCGCATCAAAACAACATGGCAATATATTGGAACTTGGCACTGGCAGTGGTTTGGCGACATCCTGGATCTTGCAGGGCATGAATAAGGATGCGCATTTAACAACTGTTGAAAATAATTCAATGCTATTAGAAATTGCAAAACTGCAACTGAATGATAGTAGGATTGATTTTGTTTTAGCAGATGGATATCAATGGCTGCAAAATTATAATGGGCAAAAGTTCGACCTGATCTTTGCTGATGCAGTACCTGGCAAATATGATCTTTTTGAAGAAACAATTGCATTATTAAAAGTCGGCGGGTTTTATATTATTGATGATATGCTTCCGCAATCAAATTGGCCGGAAGGTCATTCGGAAAAAGTTGATGATTTTGTTATCATGCTGGAAAAAAGAAAAGATATCACACTGACAAAATTAAATTGGTCAACAGGAATAATTATCGCAACAAAAGTTAGTGACAAAGAATAAAAATTATTGGCAGATAAAAAAAGTTTATGCAAAAACCAGAATATACCATAACCGTTTACACCGAAAACCAGATCGGTTTGCTGAATCGCATCGCGATCATTTTTTCGCGGAGAAAAATTAATATTGAAAGTTTGAACACTTCTCCGTCGGAAATTGATAGCGTTCATCGCTTCACCATTGTTATTAATGAAACGGAAGATGTGGTAAGAAAACTTTGTCGCCAGATCGAGAAACAAGTTGATGTGCTGAAAGTCTATTTCAATACCAATGATGAAATAATCTGGCAGGAAGTTGCGCTTTACAAAGTGCCTACTGATATAATTGCAGAAAAAGTAAAAGTAGAAAGATTACTTCGCGAATATGGCGCGCGGGCAGTCGCTATCCGCAAGGATTATATTGTTTTTGAAACTTCCGGACATCGTGAAGAAATTGAAGCATTAATAAAAGCATTGGAACCATATGGATTGATTGAATTTGTCCGCAGCGCAAGAGTGGCTATTATTAAAGACAGCAAAGGCTTTCATGAAAAATTAAAAGAATTTGAATCCATCGAACCTGGCGCTGATGTTATTGAAAATGAATTTTTGAATAAACAGGATGAAGTGTTCACTATGTAAATCGTTTGCACGTTGCCGTTAGTAAACCATCGCTCAATAAAATTGTTGCCGTACAAGAGTGCGACGCAACGATGAGGCTATGAAAAACTGAGGCTGGTTACAAAAAATTAACAATGGATAATTAATAATTAATAATGAAACTACGAACTAAAGAAATCGTACATCGTAAATCTAAAATCGTAAATAAAAAAAAATGGCAAAATTAAATTTCGGCGGCGTGGAAGAAAATGTTGTCACCCGCGATGAGTTTCCGCTTAGCAAAGCGCAAGAAGTTTTAAAAAATGAAACGGTCGCTGTCATCGGCTATGGCGTGCAGGGACCGGGGCAAGCGCTCAATCAAAAAGATAATGGCATTAATGTTATTGTTGGTCAACGCAAAGATTCAAAAACCTGGGATAAAGCTGTGCGCGATGGTTTCGTACCCGGCGAAACGCTTTTTGAAATTGAAGAAGCGTTGAAACGCGGAACAATAATTTGTTATTTACTCAGCGACGCGGCGCAAATTGCGTTGTGGCCAACTGTGCAAAAACATCTCACCGCTGGTAAAGCATTATATTTTTCTCACGGATTTGGAATTACGTTCAATCATCAAACGCATATTATTCCGCCGAAAGATGTTGATATTTTTTTAGTTGCGCCAAAAGGAAGCGGAACATCATTGCGCAGAATGTTTTTGCAAGGCCGCGGATTAAATAGCAGCTACGCAATTTTCCAGGATGCAACCGGCAGAGCAAAAGAAAGAGTCATCGCACTCGGCATCGCAGTTGGCAGTGGGTATTTATTTGAAACCGATTTTAAAAAAGAAGTATTCAGCGATCTTACCGGCGAACGCGGAACATTGATGGGCGCGATACAGGGGATTTTCGCTGCACAATATGAAGTGTTGCGAAAAAAAGGACACTCACCAAGCGAAGCATTCAATGAAACTGTTGAAGAATTAACGCAGTCATTAATGCCGCTCGTTGCCGAAAACGGAATGGACTGGATGTATGCCAATTGCAGTACCACAGCGCAACGTGGCGCATTGGACTGGTGGAAAAGATTTCGCGACGTAACATTGCCTGTGTTCACTGAATTGTATGAAAGTGTTGCCGCAGGAAAAGAATCGCAACGTTCAATTGATAGCAATTCGCAACCGGATTATCGCGAAAAATTAGAAGTGGAATTAAAAGAATTGCGCGAGAGCGAAATGTGGCGCGCCGGAAAAACAGTGAGAAGTTTGAGACCGGAAAATCAGAAATAGAGATTTTTTTTGATA
>DATHPY010000496.1:0-4069 GCA_035483315.1 Puia sp.
CCGGTGAGCATTCGTGAAACCATCATATTTTATGAGGTCATTGAAATATTCATTTAGCAAAGCCTTGTCATGCGAGAATAAAAGCTCGCCTTTTATTTCCGGATTAAGTAATTGCAAGATGGCTTTAACATTGATAACCTGGCTCAATATTTTTCTCACTTCATCCTCTGCCTGCTGGTAACCTGTGGATTGAAAATCTCGTATGTAGTTGAAATCCTTCAAATATCCAGTAATTCTATCGGCGTCCTGTTTTTGCAATAAGCGAAAGCCACCCGCATTGGTAAGCTGTTGCAGCGTACGATCTGTAATCTGAAAAGGCATGTTTGATATTGTGTTTTTCATGATGCGGAACAAACATGAAGACGATTGCGTGTTCTGCAAAACAGTATCGTAACAGTTGGCGATATTACTTAGCCCGTTAATTTTTTCATCATCGAAATGTAATATTTCAGAAATCTTTGCAGTATCAGTTTTCAGATCTTCATAAAAAGATTGGATATACTCTTTTGCTTTTGCCCTATCATTAATATCTTCCCTCAGGCTCTCTGCAAAAAAACCCATAGTCACTGCAAGAAATATCATTAAGAACTCCAAAAAATATTCTTTGAAATTTTTCTTTTCTGCGTGTGGGTGATGATGTACTTCCATGTTTTAGTTTTCAATTTTTTTGTTTGAAGTATTATTATTCATTAAAATGATACAGATGATACAGAAATTTTTTAATGCTGCCTGCTTCCGCAAGCATCTTTTTCACTCTTAATTTTTGAGTAAAAAATGTTGATCTTTTTTGATGCAAATAATATATAAGATCACTTATTGCTCCTATGTCTTCTGATTTTAATAAAGGATTGCCCGCCGGTATTTTAATTTGATTCAAAGAATCCGTCATTGAAACAAAAATTCTTCCATCAAAGACTTTAGCTATAAAGGGATATAAAAGCTTGCTTTCTTCTGTTTCTGTTCCTTGTCCCACTTTGTAGCGTTCAATGAGTGATTGATAATATAAAATACTGTCTGCTGCTTCATTATTAATTAAACGAAAGCCACCTGCATTCGTTAATTGAATAATAGTTCTTTCAGCAAAAGAAAAAGTTTGAAATCTTGTAGCCTGTCTTGCATAATAATAATTGCTGGCCATGTTTTGTTTTAAGTCTCTTTGCTGCAAAAGAATCATTGCAGAATCCAGATAATTAATTTCTATACTTATTGACACAAGCGCGTGTTGTAATGTTATGGAGTCTTGACCCAAATCTTCTACGTATGACTTGATGTATTCTTTTCCCCTTTGATGATCGGTTATATTTTCCCTGATGTTTTCTGCAAAAAACCCCATCGTCACAGCAAGAAATATCATTAAGAATTCCAAAAAATATTCTTTGAACTTTTTCTTTTCTACGTTTGGGTGATGATGTACTTCCATATTAGCAATTTTAGTTTTGGTTTAAGTTGTGTGACAAGAACTATCTCAAAAGCAACTATTTATTAAAAATATGAAATGAATACGATTTGGGAGAAACTTGTAATTCGACCATGAAAGTAAAGCGGTTAGCCTCGTGAAATTCTACACGATCTTTTTGGTCGGTAGTTCCATCAATCGAAGAGCCAACACGATTTAAACAAAAGCATTACCGGTTTAAATCGATATTCTCACGCGCATTAAGAACTATTGCGACTTCAATTTACAATGGGATATATTATTTCGTGGTTAATTAACCGGTGAGCTCACCGAAACCCGCGCTGATTGCATATTCCATCCTTGTACATTATGAGAGCAACGATACAGAAAATGAAGTGCCGCATTTGGCGCGGGTTTCAGAAGAATTAGTGGCAGATTAGTAACAAGAATTTGTTATCTATGGGGGACTAACGAATATGTATAACCGATTACCCGATCATCATTTAAAATTTAGAAAATATTCTTTGAGATTTTTTCTTTTATGATGCATGTCGGGGTGATGATGTACTTCCATAAAAAATTTATTTATCTATAGTATATTCGCTTCTTAATAACTCCAACAGCTCGTGATTGGTTTTTATATACTGCGCAAATTGTGAATGCCTCGATGACCGCAACATTATTGCATAATAGTCAGCAACATTACTTGCTTCGCTCCTGTTGAAATTCTGGAAATTCAAAATCTTTACGCTACGTGAAAGCTGAGCGCTGTCTTTGATCAAGACGTCTGTCATTGGTAAATCGCCTTCATGCACGACGGAATCGAGTAATTTAAAATCGAAGTATTTTAGCACGAACGGTCTTAATTCCATAGATATATAACCGTATTCCTGTTGTTGCCTTTCTCTGATCTTCAAAATTTCAACTCCCAACTCGCCAATTTTCTGCTGCAATTTAAGGTTTCTGAAATAACGTAACGTTCCTGAATTTTTGAGTTGATTCAATACAGCGTCATTGGGTTCAAAAGTAATGGCGGTATTGATCCAAAAGCCCCATGCAAATGCGGCGTAAAATGGCTTAGGCGGGTCAACGAGATTGCTGTCCAGCGCTGCATTTTTAAAATAAATAAGGCTTTGCTCTTTTTTAATCCGCATAGAAATGACAGTTTGCACATTTGCCGAATCTGCATTTACTTCCTGAAAAAGGCTTTTGGCCAATTCGTTGGCTTGTTTATTTTCAGAAATATTTTCCCTGATGGTTTCCGCAAAAAATCCCATAGTAACGGCAAGAAATATCATTAAGAATTCCAGAAAATATTCTTTAAAATTTTTCTTTTCCACGTTTGGGTGATGATGTACTTCCATGTAGCAGGTTTAGTTTTGGTTGATGTTATATGACAAGAACAATCTTATTAGCAATCTATTTATTAAAAATATGAAATGAATACGATTTGGGAGAAACTTGTATTTCAAACAAGAAAGCACTATGGGTAGCTTCGTGAAATTTCCACGATCTTTTTGATCGGTAGTTCAATCAATGAATGGACGAAATGAGATTTAAACAAAAGCATTACCCGTATAAATTGATTATTCTTCTGTGCAACAAGAATTATTGCCACGCTAATCATCGATGGGAATATATTATTTCGTGGTTAATTAACCGGGGAGTACATTGAAACCCGCGCTGACTGCATATTCCATCCTTGGATATTATGAGTGCAACGATACAGAATATGAAGTACCGCGATACTACTGGGTTTGAAAGGAATTAGTGAACAATTAGTGACACGAATTCTGTCAATCTATCATTTCGACTATACATTATTGTTAGTATGAAAAATCTCATTTTTACCTGATTGCTTTTATGATTGAATTTGCAATCTGACTTTTCAATTGCGAAAGAGAATCAATTCGATGAAATTGAATTTCTCTGACGATATGTAAAGAATCCGCATCAATAAATGAAATTTGAACATCATCTTGCCGCACATTTATTAAAGCGATGCTTTTAAGTTGAATTGGTACAAAGGCAAGCAAATTACTGTCATAAATTTTGGGCAACAAGACGATCCCACACGGGTTCATTGCTACATTTTGATCTGCCTGCTCCCTTTACCGTCGGTAAATGGTGATAACATGATCATTTGAGTATAGTGCCCCTTGACCCGTGCTGTTGACCTAAATAAATATTTACCAGGCTATCTGATAATTAAATTGTAAGATAAATCTTACAAATGGACGCAATATTGATCTTTATGAGAAACCGCAACTCCTTAGTGATTCTTTTCTGTACGTTGTCCTGTTGTTCCTGCAAAAAAAACAGCGGCGCTTCCCCCGGTTCACCAGATAGCACGGCAGTAGATATTTACCTGGCAGGCTATGTATTCAACGGAACAAATTATGTTGCCACGTATTGGAAAAATGGGGTACAGGCGAGTCTTGCCGATGGCTCAAAAGATTCAAGGGCTTTTTCGATATGCGTTTCAGGGAGTGATGTGTATGTGGCCGGAGCAGAATATGCGGACGGATATCAAACCAGTGTCGCAAAATATTGGAAGAACGGGATACCGGTAATTCTTTCTTCCGGATCAACTTTGGCCATTCCACAGGCAATAGCCGTGTCAGGAAATGACGTATATGTGGTGGGGATAGAGCAATTTGTCAATGGATATCA
>DATHPY010000497.1:0-9585 GCA_035483315.1 Puia sp.
TATATTTTAACAGGTTTTTATTATAAGCAACGAAGAGGAAATATTGAAGGAATTTATACCGTTATCTGGGATAGAACAACAGATGCAAAAGTAAAAGAATCGCTTACGATATTTAACGATGAGCTTCGTTCCCTGTCGAAAAGTTCAGAAGAAAATTTAAAGACGGCTTTCAATGATTTTTTTATTAAGCAGGTAATTCCAAAAAAAGATGGTGGTTTTATTTTAATAAGCGAATCCGAATATACCAGTTCGCGCGGCGGTTATTTTAACCGTTGGGATTATATGTACGGATCGCCATATTATTCGCCGCTTGATTATTATGGAGGAGGTTATAATCCTTACAGGTATGGTTATGGAAATCCTTATGGAAATGGTTATGGTAATCCGGTTCGCTATCATGCAGAAAATGTTTTGATGCTTTCTTTTGATAAAGATGTTAACCTTGAATGGAGTAATGTAATTCCTAAAAGCCAGTTTGATGATGAATCGGACATGCTGATTTCTTACCAGATAATGAACACCGGTGGCGAATTGCATTTTTTGTATAATGAATATGATCGCAGAAATATATTGCTTACCGATCAGAGTATTTCGCCGGAAGGAAAAATTACGCGCCATCCAACTCTCAGGAATTTGGATAAAGGTTATGAATTTATGCCGCGCCATGGAAAACAAATTGGGGCAACACAAATAATATTTCCGTGCCTGTACAGAAACTATCTTTGCTTTGCAAAAGCTGAATTTTAAATTCTATACCACAACCTGTGATCTCCATTTTCAAACAAAAAAGCCAAACTAATGCGCTGCTGTTATTGGTGTATGCATTGACGTTAAAATTCTCCGGGTTTTTGCATCCGGTTGTACCGGTTTTTCAAAAAGGAGATAATTATCTCTATCATTTTATTCTTGACGAGCTTAATTCATTTTTCGGAACCAACTATTTTTTTTTCCAGCTCATCAGTTTTCTTTTACTTTTTGCACAGGCAACTTTATTTAATCGCATCTGCAATTATCAAAAACTTTTACCAAAACAAAATTTTTTACCGGGCATGTGTTATATTCTTATAACATCGTTGCTGCCCGACTGGAATCATTTTTCGGCGCCATTATTGGTTAACTCCATAATGATTTGGGTTATTTACAGAATGGTTGCATTGTACAATAATCAAAAAGCGACTTTATCAATCTTTAATATTGGCATTTTAATTGGCATAGTCAGCCTGTTATATTTACCGGCAGTTGCATTTTTATTGTTGATGTTTTTTGCTTTGCTCGTTATGCGCCCTTTTCATTTACGCGAGTGGATTATGGGATTACTCGGTTTTACTTTTCCTTATTATTTTCTTTTTGTTATTTTATTCATCACAAAAAAATTCGACTGGAAAAATATCTTTCCAAAAATTGCTTTTACGTTGCCATCAATTCCACATTATATTTGGGTTACCTGTGGAATTACTTTAGCCGTTGTTCCATTTATTATTGGTGGTTTTTTTGTTCAAAGCAATTTGAATAAAATGCTCATCCAGGTAAGAAAAAGCTGGGCATTATTTTTAATGTTTTTGATAACTGCAGTTATCATCATTCTTATTAACCGCGCAACTTCCTACGAAAACTGGATAATTGTTATAATCCCTTTTGCCGCTTTTCATGCTGCGGCTTATTATTATTCTACAAGCAAAGCTTTTACGCTTTCACTGCATTGGATCACCTTTATTTTTGCAGTCTACGTAAATTATTTTTTGTAGAATTTCCGGTTGCGCAGAATACTTTAACTTTGTAAGGCAAAAATATTTCAGCTATGAAATTTGGAGTAGTTGTTTTTCCAGGTTCGAATTGCGACCGCGATATGCAGGAAGCATTACAAAATGATCTTGGTCAGGAAGTTATTATGCTGTGGCATAAAGACAAAGATTTAAGCATGTTCGATACGGAAGATTGCATTATTTTGCCCGGCGGTTTTTCCTATGGCGATTACCTGAGATGCGGAGCCATTGCGCGTTTTAGCCCGATGATGCAAAGTGTAATTGAATTTGCAAACAGCGGAGGTTATGTACTTGGTGTTTGCAACGGTTTCCAGGTTTTGTGTGAATCTCATTTGCTGCCGGGCGTATTACTGCGTAACGGCAATCAACAATTTATTGGAAAAAATATTTTTTTGCATGATGAACATTTCGAAAGCAAACCTCTAAAACTTCCAATCGCTCATGGCGAAGGAAGATATTATGCAGATGGAAAAATTTTGGATGAATTGGAAGCGAATGGCCAAATAATTTATCGTTATTGTGACGAATCGGGAAACATTAATGGAGCAGGAAATCCAAATGGTTCACTTCGCAATATTGCCGGTATCTGCAATAAAAACCGTAATGTATTTGGAATGATGCCTCACCCAGAAAGAGCTTGCTCGGAAGCATTGGGGAATACAGATGGACGTTATGTTCTTGAATCCCTTTTTATTAATAAAGAATCATTCGTGTTGCCTGAAAAACAATTAGTGAATTTTTAGCTTTTATCAATTCAACTTTAATCTCTTTTATTCGTTCTTTGCTGTATGAAAAAATTATTTTTATCCGCGCTGATTGTTTCTTCAGTCAATTTATTAACTGCACAATCGAGCAAACAAGTTAACTGGACGTATACTGCAAAAAAAATTGCCGATAAAACGTATGAGATACACATGACGGCTTCCATCAGTGGGGACTATCATTTGTATGCGCAAGATGCAGGCGGCGACGGACCTATTCCTACTGCATTTACTTTTTCAAAAAACCCGGTTTTGCAATTGAATGGAAAAGTAAAAGAAGTGGGAAATCTTGTAAAGAAATTTGATAAGACCTGGAATCACGATCTGAAATATTATGAAAAGTACGTGGATTTTGTGCAGGTTGTGCAATTAAAAGCGAACATAAAAACTGATCTTATAGGGAAAGTTGAATTCATGGTTTGCAACGACAGGCAATGTCTTCCGCCTGCGGATGTTGAAATAAAAGTTAATGTCGGCAGTTAGTCGCCGGCACGACGATAATATATTTTTAAAAAGGAGTTCTTTGTTTTAAAGAACTCTTTTACTTTTAGCACACACTTATGACCCGCAGAATTATTTTATTGTCTGTTTTTTTTGGTGCAAATTTTATTTTGTTTGCACAAGACAGCGCGTCATTTATCTGGAAATTAACCAGCAAAAAAATTGCTGATCATGAATATGAATTGTATTTTTCAACAAAAGCAATTAATGGATGGCAATTATATTCTGCAAATCAAAACATTTCGGGTGTCGCTTCTGCAGAATTATTATTCCCCGATTCATTAATAAAAGTTGATACTGTTTATAAAGAAACCGGAACCAGCAAAACAATTCAGAACAAGATATTTGATAACGCTTTTTTTAAAGTGTATGAAGACAGCGTTGAATTTGTAACAACAATTCATATCAATGAAACTGTTCCCGAAACTTTATCTGGTGTTTTTAAATACACTTATGGAAAGAACGATCAATTCTTCTATCCTTTAACACCATTTTCATTTTCAGTAAAATTAGAAGGCGGGGTCAGTGCAAAAGCAAGAATTAAAATAAAAAGTTTTGATATTGATCATCCTGTAAATAATTGCGGCGACGATAGCGCCCAGGGAAAAGGATTATGGAAGATATTTTTATTGGGATTGGTTGGCGGATTTATTGCATTGCTCACTCCATGCGTGTTCCCGCTGATTCCACTAACCGTTTCTTTTTTTACGAAGCAATCCTCAAACAACAAAAAAGGAATTGGCAACGCAATGTTGTATGGCTTTTTTATTTTTTTTATTTATATTTTGCTCAGCATTCCTTTTCATTTGCTGGATCATCTCGATCCTGAAATTCTAAATAATATTTCCACCAACATCTGGCTCAATTTATTATTCTTCGTGATCTTTGTGGTTTTCGCTATTTCATTTTTTGGCTATTTTGAAATTACATTACCAGGAAGTGTTACGAATGCTGCAGGTTCGAAATCAGGAGCCGGAAATTTAGCAGGCATTTTTTTTATGGCGCTCACACTTGCTGTAGTTTCTTTTTCATGCACCGGGCCAATTTTAGGTTCCTTATTAGCCGGAGCTGTATCTAACAATGGCGGTGCAATGCAATTAAGTTTTGGAATGGGTGGATTTGGATTTGGTTTGGCATTGCCATTTGCTTTGTTTGCCATGTTTCCCGGATGGTTGCATGCACTTCCAAAATCTGGCGGATGGTTAAATTCTGTAAAAGTCGTTTTAGGATTTTTAGAATTGGCAATGGCAATAAAATTTTTATCGAACGCAGATCTCGTTGAACAATGGGGAATAATAAAACGCGAATTATTTATCGGATTTTGGATACTCGCCGGATCATTTATCATTCTTTATTTGTTCGGAGTAATAAAATTTCCGCACGATAGTCCAATAAATAAATTCAGCAAAACAAGAATTGCTTTTATTATTGTTTTTGCAGCGTTCACTATTTATCTTATTCCTGGCGTTACAAATACTTCAGCAGCGAATTTGAAATTGATCAGCGGATTTCCGCCGCCATTATGTTACAGTCTTTATACAAATCCTGTTAATTGTGAAAAAGGAGTTCAGCCTTTGAAAAACGATTATGAAGCAGCTTTGCTACGTGCGAAAAAAGAACACAAACCTTTATTGATTGATTTCACCGGCTGGGCTTGTGTTAACTGCCGCAGAATGGAAGAAAACGTTTGGACAGACCCGGACGTAAAACAATTAATGCAAAATGAATTTATCGTCGTTTCATTATATGTTGATGAAAGAAAAAATTTGCCTGCCGTTGAACAAAATATTTTCATCACAAAAGATGGGTCACAAAAAAAGATAATTACTGTTGGAGATAAATGGGCGACATTTCAATCAGAAAATTTTAATGCGGTTTCGCAACCGCAATATGCAATCATAAGCGTTGATGAAAAAGCGCTCACCAAAACAAAATATAATACTCCAAATCCTAAAGAATTTGCAGAGTGGTTGAAATGCGGATTGGAAGCGGGTAAGAAGTGATTAATTGATAATGGATAATTGACAATTGATAATTAATAAACGCTTCCTGAATTTAAGAAATCGTAAATCTAAAATCGTACATTATCTCAGCTTTCCCCCAAATCAATTTCTGTATTATCGCCGATGTTAAGACTGCGGCTTTCGCCTTTTACTTCGGTATCGCTGCCGATAAGTGATTCGGTTAAAACAATATCATACAAATTTGCAAAGGAACCGATAATGGAATTTTTTATGATAGAATAATTGACAACTGTTTTTTCGCCGATAGCAACATTGGGACCGACGATGGAATTTTTTATATCACAACCCGCGGCAATGCTAACCGGTTGAATGATGATCGTATTTTCAAATTGATGCTCCGGCGCAATATTACTTCCGAATTTTTTTAGCAGCTTGGCATTCGATTCCAGCAAGGTTTCTTTTTTTCCGCAATCAAACCAATTTTGCACTTTGAATGGTTGAAATTTCACGCCGCTTTTTATCATGCACTCAATCGCGTCGGTTAAATTATATTCGCCGTAACTGGTAATTTCATCCCGCATATTATTTTCAAGACAACTGAAAAGTGAGGCCGTTTCTTTAATACGGTAAATTCCAACCAGCGCCATATTCGATTTTGGTATTTGCGGTTTTTCCACCACGCGTGTAATTATTCCATGCTCATCAATTTCTGCAACGCCAAAATTTCGGGGATCATCAACGCGTTTTACGCCAAGCAATGAATGTGGATTATCAACAACTTCCTTCACATTGTATTCGCAAATGGTATCGCCAAGAACAATAAAAATTTCATCCTCTCCAACAATGCTTCTTGTCAGTAACACAGCATGTCCTAATCCGTGGCGTTCGTTTTGATAAACAAAATGAGAAGTAAGATGCGGATATTTTTCTTTTACGTAATCGTGAATTTTTTCGCCGAGATAGCCGACAATAAAAATAAATTCATTGATGCCGGATTCCTGCAATTGATCAACAATAATGCTGAGAATTGTTTTTCCCGCAAGCGGAATCAGCGCCTTAGGTTGAGTGTAAGTATGCGGTCGCAATTTCGTTCCCGCGCCGGCAACCGGAATAATAGCTTTCATGTTCACTTGTTGGTTACACCAAAATTAAATGGCAATCAAAATACATTAACCGTCATTTCCACATTAAAAACAACAGCTTAAAAAAGCCTGTGAAAGTACAGAATTTAGATTAAATGAAAGATTGAGGGGAAATTTGGTAGTGGGTCAGTTTGAGGTTTAATTGAATTATAGAGAAAATATTTTAATTTTCTTTTATTCAATAAATAAATACACAAAATCAAACCAAAGACAGCCACGCCTGTTATGATACAGTCGTAAACCCAAATCTTACTCTGGCTTCTATGATTAAGATTCATAATCATATTGAGCTGTAAATGCCAGCACCTAACCAGAACCCGACACCGTATTTATATTTATCTTTCATTTATTTTAATTTTTGGTTGATTCTAAATTAGACTTCTGCAAGTCTAACAATATCCTCAATACTCATTATGCTTTTAAGCAATTCTGCTTCCATTGCAGGTGGAACGCGAAGTGTTTTGTGAATCTTTAATGATCGTAATAATTTAGCGAAGCATTCTATTACACTTCGCTTAGCTTAAAAACATCTTTACTTCGTATGCCCCTGCCTGTTAGCTCTACAGTGCAACATTCATTAAGCGGATCGTGTTCAAAAAAAAGAATATAATTTTTGTCGGCAGCTTCTGTTAAGAAAGATTTTTTCTCCTGCAAAGTAGTTAGCGGAAACATATCATACGCCATTATATAAGGAAGCGGAATGTGCATGATTGACGGAAGAAGATCAGCCATGTACACAATTGTTTTTTCTTTGTAGGAAATTTGCGGAAGCATCATTGCTGCGGTGTGACCGTTTACGATGCGGAAGGAAAGATCGTTAACGATGTCCGATGGTCGTTGTTCCAGGGCCGTCAGAGGATGTCGGTCATCGTCCATCGGCCAGCCATCAACAAACTGCAATTGCCCGCTTTCCTTTATCGGTAAAATATTTTCTTTTAAAAAACTTGCTTTCTCCCTGCCGTTGGGTTCGGTTGCCCATTTCCAGTGGGTTTCGTTACTCCAATAAATTGCATTTTTAAATGCATGAACAAGCTTTTCTCCTTCGCGAATAATACTTCCGCCGCAATGATCAAAATGCAAATGTGTAAGGACAACATCGGTAATATCATCGCGGTGAAAACCATGTTTTGCCAGCGATGAATCCAAGGTATCATTTCCATGCAAATAATAATAACTGAAAAATTTTGCGTCCTGTTTATCACCAACTCCGTTGTCAATTAATATCAGTTTGTTTCCATCTTCAATGAGCAAACAACGCAATGCCCAATCACACAAATTATTTTCGTCGGCAGGATTGAGTTGATTCCATATCACTTTTGGAACAACGCCAAACATTGCGCCGCCATCTAATTTAAAAAATCCCGTTTCTATTGAATACAAGTTCATGCTAAAGATATTTTTTTCATTTGCTTTTGTAATGCAAAAAATAAACCAATCAAGCCTATAAAAAAGAAAATGATCAGCGCGATAATGGAGTTGCGCATGTTGCCGGTTACTTCCTGTACAAAACCAAAACTAAACATGCCGATAACGATGGCAATTTTTTCAGTAACATCATAAAAACTGAAGAACGAAGCTGTGTCATGTGTTTCGGGCATGATCTTGGAATACGTGGAACGACTGAGTGATTGAATGCCACCCATCACCAAACCAACAATTGTTGCAAGAAGATAAAATTGCGTTTCTGTTTTAATAAAGTATGCACCAACACAAACCAGCATCCAGATAAAAACTACACACATCAGCACTTTTAAATTGCCAAACGATTCAGATAATTCCGACATCAAATACGAACCTGGAATTGCGACAAGTTGGATGATCAAAATACAAATGATGAGTTTACTCGTTTCCAATTGCAACACCTGGCTGCCAAATAAAGTAGCAGCGAGCATTACAGTTTGCACGCCCATGCTGTAAAACAAAAAAGCAAATAAATATCTTTTTAAAACAGACATTTTTTTTACTTGCAGCCAAACTTTTTTCAATTCAATAAACCCGTTTGTAAAAATGCTGTTTTGATTGTTTTGCTGCGCAGGAGTGTTTTTAGGAAGTCGAGCAAAAGTTATTTGCGCAAAACCCATCCACCACAATCCAACCAATAAAAAAGAAAGCCGCGCGGGAAAAGTGCTGTCTTTTATTCCAAACCATCCCGGTTTTAAAACAAAGAAAAAACAAGCTATCTGAAGCAATACACTGCCGACATAACCATAAGCAAAACCTTTGGCGCTCACATTGTCTCTGTCTGCTTCGGATGCAATTTCAGGAAGATAAGAATTATAGAAAACAGAGCTGCCGCAATAGCCAACCGCTGCGAGAATGCAAGAAACAATTCCGAGAACAAGTGTGTCTTTTGTAAACCAAAACATGGTGCAGCAAAATATTCCGCCGAGGTAACAAAAAAATTGCATAAATTTTTTCTTGTTGCCTTTATAATCGGCGATGGAAGATAAGATCGGCGAAATAAGCGCGATGATCAGGTACGCAAAAGCCAATGCATAATTATATAATGAAGCACTCTCGAAAGTTGTTCCTAAAAAATTTACTTTATGACTGATAATATTTCCGTTCCCATTTTTTGTTGTGGTGATCGCGTCATAATAAGCCGGAAAAATAGTTGAAGTAATAACAAGATTGTATGCGCTGTTTGCCCAATCGTACATTGCCCAACCGGTGATAACTTTTTTAGGAGCAGTCTGCATGAATAAATTAATAATTGATAATTGAGAATTGATAATGGCGACTCATTATTATAATTTAACGAAGATTTAATTTATTTTTCAACTATCAACTAATAACTCCTCTCCAAATTAATATCAACAAAACTATTCCTGCTAAAATTCGGTAATAACCAAAAAGTTTAAATCCATGTTTTTGTAAAAAGCCGATAAAAAATTTTATTGCAATTATCGCCACGACAAAAGCAATGATGTTGCCGATGACGAGTGCATGAATGTTGGAATGATCTTTTAAAATTTCAGGATGTTCTTTAAATGATTTGTATAATTTATAACCTGTTGCTGCAAACATTGTTGGTACGGCAAGAAAAAAAGAAAATTCCGCTGCTACTTTCCTGGTAAGTTTTTGCTGCATGCCGCCAATGATAGAAGCACCGCTGCGACTGACTCCGGGAATCATGGCAAGACATTGCCAAATGCCGATAATAAAAGAACGCCGCATACTTATTTTTGATTCGCGATCTACAGCAGGATTAATAAAAATGCGATCTACAAAAAGAAGAATTATTCCCCCGACCAATAAACTGATTGCGACAACCGTCGGACTTTCCAGCAGTGCGTCAATTTTCTTAGAAAATAATAAGCCTAAAATAACTGCAGGAATAACACCGATAATTAATTTGATATAAAATTTCAGCCGGCTGAAATCAAAAAATTTTTTTCGATATAAAACAACCACTGCAAGAATTGCCCCGAGTTGCACAGCCACTTCAAACAGT